>NZ_JAOCFV010000006.1:0-149799 GCF_029842145.1 Stenotrophomonas sp. GD03794 | reverse complement strand
ATATCTGACAGAAATTCATCCACGCATGGCGTGGATCTACCAGCCGTCACCGGGAATCTGTCGGGGGTGGGGCGATGTGGGTTGGCAGGACCGTTGGCGCCATGGATGGCGCCATCGAGCCCCCAGGGACGGGTTTACGGCGTGTCCTGCCAATCCACACCGCCCCGCCCAACAAGCAGAAAGCCAGAGCCGATCTGGCTCTGGCCTTTGGTGTTGTTCTGGCTTGAAAGCCTCGGCAGGTGCAGGGCGCAGCCCTGCCGAACACCCCTCAATGCAGCAGGGCAGCCACCGCGTCGCGGAACCCCGCCTGGGCCTGCCCGGACTCCGGCGCATGATGCAACTGGCGCACCGCACGGGCCAAACGTGCCGCGCCCACGAAGCCGCAGCTTGCCTGCAACCGGTGCAATTGGCTGCGCAGCTGCCGCTCGTCGTGCTGGTCCACCGCCTGCTCGACCGCATCGCGTACGCCCGGCAGCTCGGCCAGGAACAGCTCGCGCAGGGCGATCAGGTGGTTGCGCTGGCCATTGAGCGCGGCCAATGCCGCAGTCTCGTCCCAGTCCTGCACCTGCAGCTCGACCGCCGCTGGCGCCTGTGCCATGACGATCCCCGCCGGGCTGTTCACCAGCGCGCGGCGCACGGCCTTCAGCAGCTGGTCGCGGCCGAGGGGTTTGACCAGGGTGTCGCTGAACCCGGCTTCGCGCAGCCGGGCATGAATGGAGGTGTCGCCGTCGGCGGTATGCGCCAACGCGGGAGTATCAGGGTGTGAACGGCGCAATTGGCGCAGCAGCTGCGCGCCATTGCCGTCGGGTAGGTTGACGTCGATCAGCCACAGGTCATGCGCGCCGGGTTCCGCGCTCGCCAGCGCACTGGCCAGGGAATCTGCGGTATCCACGTCCGCCGGTAACGTTTCCAACGCCGCCTTGAAAAAACCGCGGCTGATGATGTCGTCCTCGACAAGCAGGAAGCGAGGCCGGCTGGCCCGCGGGGTCATCTGCATCAGGGCTGCCTCCATGTCAGCTGGCCCAATCATCAAGCACAGCGGCGGCGGGCGCAAGCGGGTCCCGACCCTGTCAGTCAGGATCTGCGACAATACGCCCCCATTTTTGCCCGCAGCCTGTTGCCACGTGGCCCGATCCCGCTCCCGCATCGACCGTACCCCGTTCCAGACCGAGATCCTCGACCTCAGCCATGATGGTCGCGGCGTCGCCCGCCGTGAAGGTGAGGGCGGCAAGGTCACCTTCATCAGCGGCGCCCTGCCGGGTGAGGTGGTCATGGCGGAACAGACCGCCCGCAGCCGCCATTTCGACGAAGCGCGTACGGTGGAAGTGCTGCAGGCCTCGCCGCAGCGCGTGACTCCGAAGTGTCCGCACTTCGGTACCTGCGCTGGCTGCGTGCTGCAGCACCTGGACGAAGACCAGCAGATTGTCGCCAAGCAGCGCGTGCTGATGGACAACCTGGAGCGGATCGGCCACGTGAAGCCGGGCACCGTGCTGGCGCCGCTGGTCGGCGAGAGCTGGGGTTACCGCCGCAAGGGCCGCTTCTCGGTGCGCCGGGTCGAGAAGAAGGACAAGACCCTGGTCGGCTTCCGTGAACAGGATCCGCGCTTCGTCGCCGACCTCAGCCAGTGCCTGACCGTGATCCCCGAGATCGGCACCAAGGTCGAGGCGCTGTCCACCTTCATCGAGTCGCTCGATGGCAAGCGTGACATTCCGCAGATCGAATTCATTGCCGGTGACCAGGCCGTGGTCCTGACCGTGCGCCATCTGCAGCCGCTGAGTGATGCCGACCGTGCGGCCTGGGCCGATTTCGGCCAGCAGCATGGCTTCGTGATCTACCTGCAGTCCGGTGGCGTGGACACCGTGCAGCCGCTGGACGGGCAGGGCGTGCCGCTGTCGTTCCGGCTGGCGCCGTGGGACGTCGAGCTGGCGTTCCGCCCGCTGGACTTCATCCAGGTCAACGCCAAGCTCAACGAGAAGATGATTGCCCACGCCCTGGACCTGCTTGAGCCGGGTGAGGACGAGCGTGTGCTGGATCTGTTCTGCGGCCTGGGCAATTTCACCTTGCCGCTGGCCCGCCGTGTGCGCGAAGTGGTCGGCGTGGAAGGTGATGCCGGCCTTGTCGCGCGTGCCCGTGAGAATGCCGAGCGCAATGGCCTGGCCAATGCCCAGTTCTTCAGTGCCGACCTGACCCAGGACCAGCGCAGCACCGCGTGGATGCGCCAGGGCTTCGACAAGCTGCTGCTGGACCCGCCGCGCTCGGGCGCGATCGAGGTGCTGCAGCAGCTGCCGCTGAAGCAGTTCAAGCGCATCGTCTATGTCAGCTGCCACCCGGGCTCGCTGGCGCGCGATGCCGGCTATCTGGTCAATGAGCAGGGCTTCACCCTGGTCAGCGCCGGTGCCATGGACATGTTCCCGCACACCGCGCACGTGGAAAGTATCGCGGTGTTCGAGAAGCGCTGAGCGGCTGTCATCACCCATGGCGCATAATCGCGCCATGGGCATTGAAATCGAACGCAAATTCCTGGTCATCAACGATGGCTGGCGATCCGCTGCGCACCGGGTGATCCCGATGGCGCAGGGCTACATCAACGACATGGGCGCGCTGGATCGCGGCACCCAGAACGCCTCGGTGCGCGTGCGTATCGAGGGCGACCATGCGGCGCTGAACCTGAAGTCGCGCACCATCGGCCACACCCGGCAGGAATTCGATTACCCGATTCCGGTGGAGGACGCGCGCGCGCTGCTGGCGCTGTGCGTGGGTGGCCTGATCGACAAGCGCCGCCATCTGGTCGAGCACGCCGGCCTGACCTGGGAAGTGGACGAGTTCCTCGGCGACAACGCCGGCCTGATCGTGGCCGAAGTCGAACTGGACAGCGCCGACCAGGCGATCGACCTGCCAGACTGGGCCGGCGCGGAAGTCACCGACGACGCCCGCTACTACAACGTCGCCCTCGCCAGCCACCCCTATTCACAGTGGTGAACCCCCAAAAAAGGGGACGGAGGGGATTAAGTCGTCTTTACCCCGCCTGTGCTGAAAACGACTTAATCCCCTCCGTCCCCTTTTATCGAGGGGGAGGGGCCCCATGTCGTGTGGATGAGAATCGACATCTACTCCGACGTGGTCTGCCCCTGGTGCTGGATCGGCAAGCATCGTTTCCAGCAGGGTGTGCAGTTGCTGGGCGCCAATGCGCCTGAACTCGATATCCACTGGCAGCCGTTCCAGCTGGACCCGGACGCGGACGACACCCCGGTGCCGCTGCGCGAGGCTTATGTGCGCAAGTTCGGTGGCGTCGAGCGCACCGAGCAGATCCTCGGCCAGACCCAGACCACGGCGCGTGCGGAAGGCCTGCCGATGGACTTCAGCCGGGGCCAGGTGCGGGTGACCACGCTGCCGGCGCACCGGGTGCTGTGGCTGGCCGGCCAGCACGGCGTGCAGGACGCGGTCGGGGAGGCGCTGTTCCGCGCCCACTTCGAGCACGGCCAGAACCTGGCGGACCCCTCGGTGCTGATCAAGGCGGGCGTGACGGGGGGCCTCGACGCAGGCGAAATCACCCAGATGCTGGCCTCCGACCGCGGCCTGGCCGAGGTTGAAGCCAAGCTGGCGCAGGCCCACGCATTGGGCGTTTCTTCGGTGCCGACCTTCGTCATCGATGGGAAGTGGGCCATTTCCGGGGCGCAGCCCCCCGAGGCCTTCGCCAACGCCCTGCGCCAGATCGCCGCCGAGCAGGGCGCGCCTGCGGCCCCGGCTGACGGAGACGAGGCCTGCGGCCCGGACGGCTGCAAGGTCTGATCGCACCCGAAAAGGGGACGGAGGGGATTAAGCCGCAATCGGCCCCGTGGGCTGGATACGTCTTAATCCCCTCCGTCCCCTTTTTCTGACCACTGCGCCTGTCGGCCGGTTCTGCGACAATGCGGCACTGCGCCATGCGGGCGCGCGTTGTGGAGATCGACCATGCTGCTGATCGGCGTTGCCGGCACTGAACTGACTGCCCAGGAACGTGACTGGCTGCAGCACGATGCCGTGGCCGGGGTGGTGCTGTTCAAGCGCAACTTCGCTTCGCGCCAGCAGGTAACCGATCTGAGCGCGGCGATCCGCGCCGCCGCGCCGCGCCCGCAGCTGATCTGCGTGGACCAGGAAGGCGGCCGCGTGCAGCGTTTCCGCGAGGGCTACAGCGAGCTGCCGCCGCTGCAGGACATCGGGGCGCTGTACGCCACCGATCCGCAGCAGGCGCTGACGCTGGCCGAGCAGCACGCCTGGCTGATGGCCAGCGAAGTGCGCGCCAGTGGCCTGGACCTGAGCTTCGCGCCGGTGGTCGACCTTGGCCGTGGCAACCGCGCCATCGGCAACCGCGCCTTCAGTGAAGACCCGCAGGTAGTGGCCGCGTTCACCGCCGCCTACGTGCGCGGCATGCATGCGGTCGGCATGGCCGCCACGCTCAAGCATTTCCCCGGCCATGGCACCGTGCTGGAAGATACCCACGTGGATACCGCGATCGACCCGCGTGCGCTGGACGAGCTGCGCGCGCAGGACCTGGTCCCGTTCCAGGCCGGCATCGCCGCCGGTGCCGACGCGGTGATGATGGCGCACGTGATCTATCCGCAGGTGGCACCGGAACCGGCCGGCTATTCGCCGCGCTGGATCCAGGACATCCTGCGCGGCGAGCTCGGGTTCCGCGGCGTGGTGTTCTCCGATGACATCGGCATGGCCGCCTCGCACAGTGCGGGCGGTGTGCCGGCGCGCGTGCACGCGCATCTGGATGCCGGCTGCGACGTGGTGCTGGTCTGCCACCCGGAACTGGTCGATGAAGCCCTGCACGCGGTGCAGGGGCGCTCCCTCAATACTGCTGCGCTGCTGGGCCTGCTTGGCCGCGGCGCACTCGGCTGGGATGGCCTGCTGGCCGATGCCCGCCATGGCAACACCCAATCCCATTTGCTTGAAACCCTTGGAAGAACCGTCTGATGCCCAACCTCACCATTTCCCAGGCCCTGGCCCAGGCTGACCTGCTGGTCGACCGCCCCACCATCGACAAGGCCATCGCTGGTATCGCCGACGCCATCGCGCGCGATTACAAGGGCGAGGTGCCGCTGTTCCTGTCCATCATGCACGGTGCACTGCCGTTCGCCGGCCAGCTGGCGCTGGAGCTGGGCGCGCGCGGCCAGGACGTGCAGTTCGATTACCTGCACGCCACCCGCTACCGCGGTGAAACCACCGGCGGCGACCTGGTCTGGAAGCACAAGCCGGCCACCTCGCTGTTCGGCCGCCGCGTGCTGCTGGTCGACGATATCCTCGACGAGGGATACACCCTGCAGGGCGTGCGCACCTGGTGCCTGGAACAAGGCGCGACCGACGTGCGCATCGCCGCGATGACGGTGAAGAAGCATGACCGCGCGCTGCCGGACGTGACGGCCGACTACGCCGGCATCGAACTGCCGGACCGTTACGTGTTCGGCTTCGGCATGGACGTCAACGAAACCCTGCGCTGCGTGCCGGCCATCTACGCGATGAAGGAATAACGGCGAAGCCGTCCGCGGCGCGTCTTCCTCTGCCGCCGGCATCCTCGGGTGCCGGCGTTCGTCTTTTCATGGAGTGCTTCGAATGCAACAGATTGCCCTGGCCGTGATCGGCGGTACCGGTGTCTACAACCTGGCCAAGCTTGACGACGTGCAGACCCACGAAGTCGACACCCGCTTCGGCCGTCCGTCCGGCCCGGTGCGCGTGGGCACGCTGCTCGGCCATCGCGTGGCGTTCCTGGCGCGGCATGGCGAAGGCCATTCGCTGCCGCCGCACAAGATCAACTACCGCGCCAACCTGGCCGCGCTGCAGCAGCTGGGCGCGCAGCGGGTGCTGGCGTTGAACACGGTGGGTGGCATCACCGAGAACTTCGGTCCGCGCGTGCTGGCCTGCCCGGACCAGATCATCGACTACACCTGGGGCCGCATCAGCACGATCTGTGAAGAAGAAGGCACCGACGTGGTCCACGTCGATTTCGGCCATCCGTACACGCCGATGCTGCGCAGCAAGATCCTGGCGGCAGCCAAAGTGACCGGTGTCACGGTCCATGACGGTGGCTGCTATGGCGCAACGCAGGGGCCGCGCCTGGAAACCATCGCCGAAATCGCCCGCATGCGCCGCGACGGTTGCGATCTGGTGGGCATGACCGGCATGCCGGAAGCCGCGCTGGCGCGGGAGCTGGGGCTGGATTACGCCTGCCTGGCGATCATCGCCAACTGGGCCGCCGGCTGCGGTGATGGCGAGGAGATTACGATGGCCGAAGTGCTGGCCAACGTGCAGGCGGCAAGCAACGGACTTCCGGAACTGGTGGGCGAATTGGCGCGGGGGTGATTGTCTTCCCCGAGCAAGCTTTGCATACTCAGCTTGTGCGCGGGTTCAGCGTACACCACCCATTCATTGCATAAGGTCTCGCATCACCATGCCGAACGGTACCGTCAAGTGGTTCAACGACGCCAAGGGATTTGGCTTCATCTCGCCGGAGGATGGCAGCGCCGACGTGTTCGCGCACTTCTCCGCCATCAACTCCAAGGGCTTCCGCAGCCTGCAGGAAGGCCAGCGTGTCACCTATGACGTGACCCAGGGCCCGAAGGGTGCCCAGGCTTCGAACATCACGCCGGCCGAGTGATCCACTCGACAGTGCGTTGAAAACCCCGCTCCGGCGGGGTTTTTTTTTGCGCGGATTGCCCGCGGCCCGTTCGCGATCCGCCCGCGTCGGGCACAATGCGACCATGACGGAACGACTGCGCATCGCCGTGATCGGCTACGGCACCGCTGGCCAGGCAGTGGCCATCCTGCTCACCCGTGACGGCCACGAGGTGGAGATCTTCGAACGCGTGCCCACGCCGGGGCCGGTGGGTGCCGGCTTCCTGCTGCAGCCCAGCGGCCTGCAGGTACTGTGGCAGATGGGCCTGCTTGATTCCGTGCGCGCACATGCCGCGCCGGTGCACCGCCTGTATGGCGACACGCCGTGCGAGCGCGCGGTGATGGACATGCGCTACGAGGGACTGGATGCGCGCCTGCACGGCCTGGGCATGCAGCGCGGGGCCTTGTTCTCGCTGTTGGACGAGGCGCGTGCAGGCGAGGGCCAGCTGCATGCCGGTACCACCATTACCGAGGTGGATGCCGAACACGGCCGTCTGCGCGACAGCGACGGGCGCACGCATGGCCCGTTCGACCTGGTGGTGGTCGCCGATGGCGCCGCATCGACGCTGCGCGGCACCATCGCCGGTGGTGCCGGGCTGGACCGTGTGTATCCCTGGGGGGCGCTGTGGTGCCTGCTGCCGGCCGAGGACTGGCCGCACGTGCAGGAGCTGCGGCAGCGTTACGTGGCCGCGCGCAAGATGATCGGGCTGCTGCCCGTCGGCACGCGCCCCGGTGATGACACGCCGCGCCTGAGTTTCTTCTGGAGCCTGCCACGTGCCGACTTCGAGCGTTGGCAGAGCGATGGCATGCCAGCCTGGTTGGAGGAACTGCACGCGCTGTGGCCGCAAGCCGCTGCACGCTTCGCCCATCTGCGCGACCCCGGCCAGATGGCGCGCGCGATCTATCGCGACGCAGTGATGACGCGTTGGCATCAGGGCCGCATGGTACTGGCCGGTGATGCCGCGCATGCGATGAGCCCGCAGCTGGGGCAGGGGGTGAACATGGCGCTGTTGGATGCGCTGGCGCTGCGCGATGCGGTGCGCACCTATGGCGGCAGCACGGTCGCGCTGCAGGCCTACCAGGCGCAGCGACGCGCTCATGTGGCGGTCTATCAGCGCTGGAGCCGCTGGCTGACGCCGTTGTTCCAGTCCGATCGTGATGCATGGGCGAAGGCACGTGATGTACTGCTCGGGCCGATGGGGCGCCTGCCGGGTGGTCGTGGCCACATGCTGCGCGTGCTCAGTGGCACGCAGCACGGCTGGTTCGGCTCGCTGGCACTGGATCCGGCCTTCATCGACGCGTTGGCGACGACCGCCGAACCGACCCGCATCATCACCGCAACTGCCGGTGCGTGAAGCTCGCCGTCACGTGAATTAACGGTTGCCTCACTGCGGATATGCGAGAAGAGGGGAGCACGCGACAGCCGCGTCGCCCGTTTTCCTTTCCGTGATCAACATCGCGCGTGGCCCGGGTGGCGCCGCCGTTGCGGCCTGCTGCGGCCCGGATGAGCCGCTGAAGTTGAAGAGGAGGACGCCATGTTGTTCGCGGTCGAGGAGCTGGAATCGGAAATCTGCAAGCTGCGCGGTCTGCTGCAGATGCTGCACGAGGACCAGCCCGACGTACTGGAGGACGTATTCGAATTCCATGTCGGCAGCCTGATCAGTCATGCATCGCCCGAGCATCACGCACGCATCCGGGCCTGTGCGCAGGAAATGCTGGTGGCCATCCAGGCCCTGCCGCGGCGGCGTGACGATGACTCGCCCGACTTCCGCCTGATGCCGGTGCTGGGCGTCCGCCCGGCCTGATTCAACGCACGGGCAGTTCCACCAGGCCCCCCTCCACACACGCGATCATCCGCTCGCCGTGGGCAGGTGCAGGCACGATTCCAGCGGTGAACGTGGAGAACGCCGGCAGGATCATCGTGCGCTCGCGCAACCAGAATGCAGGGAAGCGTCGCCGCAACGGTGGCAAGGCGATCTGCGGATGCAGATGACCTGCGATCACGTGCAATGCCGCATCGGGCATCGGCTCATGGCGAAGCAGGAACGGCGGCAGTCGTACCTCATCGTGGATCTGTACCTGCAGCTGCGCATGCGGTAGCTGCCGGTCGTGATTGCCGCGCAGCACATGCACATCCAACGTGGCATTGCGTTCGCGCCATGCCAGCCACTGCTGGTACCACGCGGCGCGATGGACCGGCCCATGCAGGATGTCGCCCAGGATCCAGAGTTCGCGAGAGGTGTGCGCATCCAGCAGTGACTGCAGGCGCTGCAGGTCGCCGCGGGTGCCGCCACCGGGCAGCGCGATGCCGGAACGGCGGAACACATCGGCCTTGCCCAGGTGCAGGTCAGCGATCAGCAGTGCCTGCCGTGCGGGCCAGTACAGCGCACGCGAGCCAAGCAGCGTCAGCGGCTCGCTGGCCAGCAGCAGCGGCAGTTCATCGGCCATGGCGGCGTTCCAGCTGTAGTGCGGCGCGCTGCACGCGGGTGCGCCAGTCTTCGTTGCTGAACTGCCCGCGCAGCCGCTCTGCCCATAGTGGAAAGCCCAGCGGCGTGAGCGATGCAGGGCGCTGCACCGACAGCGACTGCGTGCCGATCCGTTCCAGTACCTGCTGCAGTCCGGGAAGGTCCAGGTTGTCGTGCAGGACCTCGTGCTCGGCCAACGCCAGCAGCAGATGGTCGCGATCATGCTCGCGCAGTACGTCGTACAGCAGGCCGGCCGAGGCCTGCAGCTGGCGGAGCGAACGCGGCATGCCACCGGGCAGGCTCGGAACCAGCAGCCCGGCGACGCGAGCGATGCCTCGGAACTGGCGTCGCGCCAGCTCGCCCAGGTTCACCGCCGCACGCAGATCGTCGAGCAGTTGATCAGCAGTGAACAGCACCCGCCACTGCTGCGCCTCCAGATCGACCGTCTGCGCCGGGGCCAGCACCAGGCCGTGGTCGTTCACTGCATAGCCGATGCTGTTGCGCTGTCGGCGCGTGAGCCGCAGCGCCAGCAGCGCGGCCAGTGCCTCGTGAACGTGGCGGCCGGCAAACGGATAGACGAACAGGAACTGGCCGTCGCGGCGCCGCACGTCTTCCACCAGCAGATGGTCCGGCCCGGGGCGTGCGGACACCTGTTCCTGCAGAGCCAACAGCGGAGCCAGCCAGCGTGATTCGGCGCTGTCGTCGGCACCGGACAGGACCCACTCCAGTTCGCGGCCGAGCGCCGTTGACAACGGCAGCTGGCCGCCCTGCCAGCGCGGCACGACGCCGTTGCCGCGTCCACGCGCCAGTCGCACGAAGGCGGTCATGTCACGCAGCTGCACCAGTTCCAGCAGGCGCCCGGCGAACTGGAAGCGATCGCCACGGCGCAGGCGGCTGGCGAACTGTTCTTCTACGGCGCCCAGGCTGCCGCCGCGCAGGAACTGCACGCGCACGCTGCCATCGCTGCTGATGGTGCCGATAGACAACCGGTGCCGCAGTGCCTGCCGGCGGTCGTGCATGCGGTAGTGGCCATCGGCATCACGCATGACCTTGTGGAAATCGGGATACTGGGCCAGCGCTTGGCCGCCCTGCACGATGAACGTGAGCACGGCCTGCCATTGATCGTCGCCCAGAGACGCGAAGGCATGGGTACGCCGTACCTGCGCCAGCAGCGCGGCGCTGTCGAAGCCGCCCGCCAGCGCGCGGCTGACCGCATGCTGGGCCAGCACATCCAGCGGCAGCGTCGGCGGCCTGCGCGCTTCGACCACGCCTTCGGCCAACGCACGGCGCACCGCGGCGTATTCGGCCAGTTCCAGTGCATGGCTGGGCACGCACAGGATGGAACCGCTGGCGCCCGGGCGGTGACGCGCACGTCCAGCGCGTTGGCGCAGGCGGGCCACGCCCTTCGGGCTGCCCAGCTGCAGTACCTGCTCAACCTCTGGGAAGTCCACGCCGAGGTCGAGGCTGGAGGTGGCAACGACGCAGCGCAGTGCGCCGGCGCGCAGTCCGTCTTCCACCTGCTGGCGCAGCGCCGGATCCAGCGAGCCGTGATGCAGCGCCAGCGTAGCCGGGTCTTCCGGCCAGACCGCCGCCAGTGCCTGGTGCCACAACTCGGCCTGTGCACGCGTATTGGTGAACAGCAGGCTGCTGCGCGCCTGCATCAGTTCTTCCAGCACGCGTGGCAGCTGCGCCAGGCCGAGATGCCCGGCCCATGGGAAACGTTCGCCAGGGTCCGGCAGCAGGCTGCGCACGCTGATCGCGCGCGGGCGCACGCCCTGCACGATCGCCGCGTCGGGCTGTCCGGGCAGCAGCACGTCGCGCGCCTCATCCAGATTGCCCAGCGTGGCCGACAGCCCCCACAGCTGCACTGCAGGTGCAGCATCGCGCAACACCGCAAGATTCAATTGCAGCAGGACGCCGCGCTTGTTGCCCAACAACTCGTGCCACTCGTCCACCACCACGCAACGCAGCTGGCGCATGCGCGGCAGCGTATCCGGATAGCTCAGCAGCAGCGCCAGTGATTCTGGCGTGGTGACCAGTACGTCGATACGCCCCTCGCGCGCCTGTCGTCGTTCGCGGTTGCTGGCATCACCACTGCGCAGGCCGACACGCCAGCCCAGTCCCAGCCCGTCGATCACCGCCTGCAGTGCGCGCGCGGTGTCGCTGGCCAACGCGCGCAGGGGCGTCACCCACAGCACCTGCAGCGGGCGTACCGCGCTGGCGCGGCGGGGGGACGGCGGTGGGTCGATCATGGCCTGCAGCAGCGGGCCACCGAACATCGCCAGTGTCTTGCCGCTGCCGGTCGGCGTGTGCAGCAACCCGGATCCGCCGGCGAGATAGTGCCGCCACATCGCGCGCTGGAACGGCAGTGAGCGCCAGCCTTTCGACGCGAACCAGTCTTCCAGCCGGCGCAGTGCCTGGCTGCGCTTCATCGCGCCAGCGCCTGCAGGGTGGCCAGCTGGTCGGCCTCGCTGGCCGGCTTGTCGTGGCGCCAGCGCAGGATGCGTGGAAAGCGCACGGCGATGCCGGACTTGTGCCGGCTGCTGCGATTGACCGCCTCGAAGGCCAGTTCGAAGACCTGTTCGGCGCGTACGCTGCGCACCGGACCGAAGCGCTCGCGGGTGTTGGCGCGGATCCAGCGATCAAGCGCGAGGATCTCCTTGTCGTCGAGGCCCGAGTAGGCCTTGGCCACCGGTACCAGCGTGTCGCCGTCCCAGACGCCGAAGGTGTAGTCGGTATGCAGGGTGCTGCGTCGCCCATGGCCGGCCTGTGCATACAAGAGCACCGCATCGATCGTGAGCGGATCGACCTTCCATTTCCACCAGTCACCGCGGCGTCGCCCGGCTTGGTAGGGCGAGGCGCGCCGTTTCAGCATCAGTCCTTCCACACCGCGTTCGCGTGCTGCGTCGCGCATCGCCGCCGCCTGCAGCCAGTCGTCGGCGGCAACGTCGGGTGACAGCTGGATCCGCGCATCATCCAGGGCGCCGATGACCGCGGTGAGCCGTGCACGCCGTTCCCGCAACGGACGCTCGCGCAGGTCCACGCCATCGAGTTCAAGCAGGTCATAGGCGAGCACGCGCACCGGCGTGTTGCGCAGGGTGGCCGCACCAGGCTTGCGGCGCTGGATGCGGGTCTGCAGCGCGGTGAAGGCGCGCGGCAGCTCGGTGCTCTCGTCCCAGGCCAGCAATTCGCCGTCCAGCACGCAGCCCTCCGGCAGCGCCATCGCTGCCTGCTCGATTTCGGGGAAGCGGCCATCCAGCCGTTCCTCGCCGCGTGACCACAGCGCGACTTCGCCATGCCGACGCAGCAGCTGCAGGCGGATGCCATCCCATTTCCATTCCAGCAGCCAGTCATCGATCGGGCCGAGGCGTTCGGCAGGGCCGCCTTCCAGGGGGGAGGCGAGGAAGAACGGGTAGGGCTGCTGGCGGTCGGATGGCAGCTCGTCCGGTGACAGCAGCTGAGCCAGCAGCCCGGGCGAGGGTACCCACTCGCCGAGCATGCGCTGGGCGATGCGTGCGATGTCCAGGCCGGACCATTCGGCCAGTGCCTGCTGCACCAGTCGCTGCGAGACGCCAACGCGCAGGGCGCCGGTCAGCAGCTTGTTGAACACCAGGCGTTCGCTGCTGCACAGCTGCTGCCAGCCGGTGACTATCGCCGCGTGGCGTACTGCTTCGGGTTGGTTGGCCACGGCCAGCAGATGCTGTTCGATCCAATCAGCCAACGGGCGGTCGGCGGCCGGCTGGGATGGATCGTCCAGCAGCAGGGTCAGCGTTTCGGCCAGGTCGCCCACCTGCGCATAGCTGTCTTCCACCAACCACGGGGGCAAGCAGGATTCTTCGGCAATCCAGGCGCGCAGTTCGCCGCTGGCAGCGATCCTGCGGCGTGCGCCGCCCACCTTGCCACCGCTGAGCAGGTACAGCGCCCATGCAGCGTCGTGCGCGCGCGCCTGGCGGAAGTAGTCGACCAGTGCGGCACGCTTGTCCAGCGTGGCGGTGCTGCGGTCCAGGCGCTGGTAGAGCGCGGCGAAGGCCTTCATTCCTCGCTCCCGAAATCGGTATGGAAGGCTTCGGCCGCCACGCCGCGCTCACGCAGGAAGGGAATCAACGCATCGGTATTGCCATGGGTGGCGATCACCCGCTGCGCACCGGTCTGTTCAATGGTCTGCAGCAGCGCAGGCCAATCGGCGTGATCGGAAATGACGAAGCCACGATCGACGTTGCGGCGACGCCGGTTGCCGCGCAGCTGCATCCAGCCGGATGCGAAGCCCAGCTGGTGGCGGCCGAAGCGGCGCATCCAGGGCGTGCCCGCAGCCGACGGCGGCGCGAGGATCAGCTGGCCGGCGGCATCAGGCTGGCGGCCCTGCTCGGCCACGGTGAGCGTCTCCAGCATCGGCACCCCGGCCTGCCGGTACACCGCCACGCCATTGGCGATGGCGCCGTGCAGCCAGGCTGGTCGATCGTCCAGCGGCAGCAGCTCGGCCAGCACCCGCTGTGCCTTGCCCAATGCGTAGCACAGCAGGATCGCGGCTTCGCCACGTTGTTCGCATTCGCGGCGCCACGCCACGATCTCTGCAGCCACCGCCGGCGTGTCCGGCCAGCGGTAGATCGGCAATGCAAAGGTGGCCTCGGTGATGAAGGTATCGCAGGGCACCACTTCGAACGGCGTGCAGGTGGGATCAGGCTGTCGCTTGTAGTCGCCGGAGGCTACCCATACCTGCTGCCCGTCGTCGATGCGTACCTGTGACGAACCGAGTACGTGGCCGGCCGGATGCAGCGATACCTGCACCTGCCCCAGGCGGAACGGCACACCCTCGGCATGCGCCTGCACCGGCACGTCACCCAGGCGCCAGCGCAGGATCGGCAGGCTGCCTTCGCTGCAGTGGTACTCCCCCATGCCCGGGCGGGCATGGTCGCCGTGGCCATGGGTGATGACCGCGCGCGCTACCGGTCGCCACGGGTCGATATGGAAATCGCCGGCGGCGCAGTACAGCCCCTCCGGGCGCAGCACCACCAGATCGTCGTTGCCTGCCATGCGGTCACTGTGGCCTGCGTCTCGTGCAGAGGGTGAGAACCGGCCTGAACACGGGCTTGGCAGGCGATGCGGCACAATCGGGCCGCAGACCTCTTGCCGCCAGGATGGACCGGATGAGTGGACCCAGCTTCAGCAGCAACGCACCGTATGAAACCCATGTGGTGTTGAACCAGCCGCCGCCGTTCGCAGGGCGACAGTTGTGGACCGACGACGTGGCGCTGATGGAGGCCGTACAGCGCGAAGGCGCCGCCAGCTTCGCGCCGCGACTGGGTGTCTATGGTGCACTCGCCGGTGATGAACTGTACCGGCTCGGCTTCGATGCCAACCGTGATCGTCCGCGGCTGCGCACGCATGATGCACAGGGCCATCGCATCGACACCGTGGAGTTCCATCCGGCCTATCACCAGTTAATGGACACGGCAAAATCGCACGGTGTCGCTGGATTGTCCTGGCATGAGCCGCAGCCCGGCGCACACGTCGCGCGTGCGGCGCTGAGCTACCTGCATCACCAGGCCGAGGCCGGTACCAGCTGCCCATTGACCATGACCCATGCCGCGGTGGCGGTGCTGCAGTCTCAACCGCATCTCGCAGCGTGGTCGCGCAAGGCCGCCGCACCGGTCTATGACCCGCGCGATGTACCGGTGGCGGACAAGGCCGGCATCACCCTGGGCATGGGCATGACCGAGAAGCAGGGCGGCTCGGATGTCCGTGCCAACAGTACGCGCGCCGAACCGATCGATGGCGAGCGTTACCGTCTGGTCGGCCACAAGTGGTTCTTTTCCGCACCGATGTGCGATGGCTTCCTGGTGCTGGCGCAGGCGCCGGGAGGCCTGACCTGCCTGCTGATGCCGCGCCGGCTGGCCGATGGTGACCGCAACGCGTTCCGGTTGATGCGGCTGAAGGACAAGCTCGGCGATTGGGCCAACGCTTCCAGTGAGGTCGAGTTCTGCGGCGCACAGGCATGGCGCGTGGGCGAAGAGGGGCGTGGCGTGGCCACCATCATCGGCATGGTGATGATGACCCGCCTGGACTGCATGCTGGGTGCAGCGGCGGAGATGCGCATGGCGCTGGCGCAGGCGCTGCACCACGCACGTCATCGACGTACCTTCGGCAAGCTGCTGGTCGAGCACCCGCTGATGACCAACGTGCTGGCTGATCTGGCGCTGGAGTCGGAAGCGGCCACGGTGTTGGCGATGCGGATCGCGCGCGCGGTGGATCGCGCCGGTGTGGATGCCAATGAAGCCGCGATGGCGCGGTTGGGGACGGCGCTGGGCAAGTACTGGCTGTGCAAGCGCGCGCCGGCCTTTGTCAATGAAGCGCAGGAATGCCTGGGCGGTGCGGGCTACGTGGAGGAGTCGATGCTGCCGCGCCTGTACCGGCAGGCACCGTTGAATTCGATCTGGGAGGGCAGCGGCAACATCCAGTGCCTGGATGTGCTGCGTGCGCTGGCGCGTGAACCGGAGGCGATGGCGGCCCTGCGCGGTGAGCTGGCATCGGTGGCTGATCGTGATGGGCGCTATGCAGCGGCATTGCAGCGTTGGGCAGCGGCACCGCCACCGGAGGAAACGCAGGCGCGGCTGTTCTGCGAGCGCACTGCGCTGCTGCTGCAGGCGGCGCTGTTGCTGCGTGCGCGCAGCCCGATGGCGGAGGCGTTCGTGCGTAGCCGGCTGGAAGGGGAGCACGGGCTGGCGTTCGGGACGCTGCCGGCGGGGGTGGAGCTGACGGCGATGCTGGCGCGCGCGCTGCCGTAGGAGGCGGCCAACGGCGGAGCCCCTCGTGGTGGGCGGCGCGGAGTCTGCGTCGTGAGCGGGCCGCGCGGGTGGGTTTCGCAGGGGGCGCTGCAAGTACGTCCATGTAAGCTCGATCGCCGCATCCATGCGGCTCACGCCCCTGCGCAACCCACCCGCGCGGCCGCGGACAATTTCCGTGGACGCACACCACGGAATCAATAGAAAAAGCGAAAAGCGAAAAGCAGAAAGCAGAAAAGCCGCGGCAGTGCCGCGGCTTTTCCTGTAGCGCCGAGGCCATGCTCGGCTGCCGATAGGGCTTAGTGCTTGGCTTCTTCCTTGGCGGCGTTGGCCTTGGCGTCATTGGCGACATCGCGGGCCTTGTCGGCGACCTTCTGTGCGGCGTTCGCAGTGGCGTCGCTGGCGTGTGCGGCGGCGTCGGTTGCCGCGTCCTTGGCCTTGTCGGCAGCGTTGGCAGTGGCGTCTGCAGCCTTGTCCAGCGCCTGCTGGGTATCGGCAGCGGCCTGCTCGGACGCGGCAGCAGTCTTGTCGGCGGCGTCGCGGGTGGCTTCGGCGGCCTTGTCCACGGCGTCACGGGCGGCAGCGCCAGCGCTGTCGGCGGCCTGCTGCGCGTCCTGCTTGGCCTGTTCGGCTTCCGGGCCCTTGCAGGCGGCCAGGGCCAGCAGCAGGGAGGCGGCCAGCAGGGTGGTGGTGATCGGACGAATCTTCATGGCGGTCTCCGGTACTGCAATGGATGGGGACGCCAGCCTATTCATGCCGTTGTGAAGACGGGGTCGCGATGCAGCGGCTCAGTCGCGCGCATTCGACAAAAGAAAAAGCCGCTGGCGAACCAGCGGCTTTTCCAGAACAGCGTGAAGAAAGAAGTTATTACTTCTTGGCTTCTTCAGCAGCGTCCTTGGCCTTCTCAGCGGTGCCTTCAGCAGCCTTGGCAGCGTCAGCAGCGGCGCCGGCAGCGGCGTCGGTGGCAGCAGCGCCAGCCTGGGCAGCAGCGTCAACCGAAGCGTCAGCAGCGGTGGCGGCGGTGTCAGCGGCCTGCTGGGCAGCGTCGGCGGTCTGGGCGCCAGCAGCGGCGGCCTGGTCGGCAGCAGCCTGGGCTTCGGTGGCGGCTTCGTTGGCCGAAGCAGCGGCGTCCTGGGCAGCTTCCTGCTTCGAGCAGGCGGCCAGGGCCAGAGCCAGGGACATCGCGACCAGCAGCTTGTTGATGCTCATTGTGTGAATCCTCGTCGTTAGAATTAGGCAACGCGCATGCTGCGCGCCGACAACATGATGACAAGCCAAGATTGGGTGTCAAGCGATCCCGCATTCATTTTTGCGAAATCATCGTTAAATCTTTTTAAATCAATTCGATGGCGATTGCGGTTGCTTCGCCGCCGCCGATGCACAGGGTGGCAATGCCGCGCTTGCCACCGCGCGTGCGCAGGGCGTTGACCAAGGTCACCACCAGGCGTGCACCGGAGGCACCGATCGGATGGCCCAGCGCGCAGGCGCCGCCATTCACGTTGAGCTTGTCGTGCGGAATGCCCAGTTCGCGCATCGGCGCCATCGCCACCACGGCGAAGGCTTCATTGATCTCGAACAGATCGACCTGGTCCAGCGACCAGCCGGTCTTGTCCAGCAGTTTGTGCAGCGCGCCGATCGGGGCGGTGGTGAACCACTCCGGTTCCTGCGAATGGGTCGCGTGGCCGACGATGCGGGCCAGCGGGGTGATGCCGCGAGCGGCTGCATCTTCCTCGGTCAGCAGGACCACTGCAGCAGCGCCGTCGGAGATGCTGGAGGAACTGGCGGCGGTGACGCTGCCGTCCTTCTTGAAGGCCGGGCGCAGGGTCGGGATCTTGGCGATGTCCGAGCGGCCCGGCTGCTCGTCGGTGGTGACCTCGACCTCGCCCTTGCGGGTGGCGACCTTCACCGCGACGATTTCATCGGCGAACGCACCGTTGGCCTGCGCCGCCTGCGCGCGCTTGACCGATTCGATGGCGTAGGCGTCCTGCTCTTCGCGGCTGAACTGGTATTTGTCCACGGCGCATTCGGCGAATTCACCCATCGCCTTGCCGTCATAAGCGTTGACCAGGCCATCGTGGGCCATGTGATCGACCGCCTGGAAGTTGCCGAAGCGGTTGCCGGTGCGCGAGTTCGGCAGCATGTGCGGCGCGTTGGACATCGATTCCATGCCGCCGGCGACAACGATGCTGGCCGAACCGGCCTTGATCAGGTCATGACCGAGCATGATGGTCTTCATGCCCGAGCCGCACACCTTGTTCAGCGTGGTGGCACCGGTCGACAGCGGGATGCCGGCAGCGATCGCCGCCTGGCGGGCGGGCGCCTGGCCGAGGTTGGCCGGCAGCACGCAGCCCATGAGGACTTCGGAAACGTCGCTGGCCGGGATGCCCGACTGTTCCAGGGCGGCAGCGATGGCGGCCGCGCCGAGGGTCGGGGTCGGCACGCCGTTGAACTGGCCGAGGAAGGAGCCGATGGCGGTGCGCTTGGCGGCGGCGATGACGATGTTGGACATGGCAATCTCGTTGATGCGTAAGCAATGTTCGGAAAGGAGACCGGGGGCCGTTGGATGTGCCCCGGTTTCCCGGCAGACTGCGTGGGGGTCGACCCAAGTATAGAGGGTCGGGGAGGGCCGCCGCTGGGCGCGGCCGCGCACCTGCCGGGATGAAGGCAGGACAACGTTCATGGGAAGGAATCGATGGAACGCACGATGATGGTGAGGTCTGCCCTGGGAACCGCGCTGGCGGTGGCGCTGACGGCCTGTGGTGGCGGTGGGGGCGGCAGCAACGTGCGCGTCGATCCGCCGCCGACCACGCCTCCGCCGCCGACCACGCCGCCTCCCACCACGCCACCGCCGGCCAAGCCGCAGGAGCCGGCCTTCGATGCGCATCTGTCAGTCACCAACGCGCGCGCCGCACAGGCCGCCGGCCTGACCGGACAGGGTGTGCGCATCGGCATCGTCGATTCGGGCGTGCAGCGCAATGCGGTGGCCCTGAACGGCCGGGTGCTCGCCAACCTCAATTACATTGATCCGGCCAAGAACAACCTTGGCGTCGACGACGTGGTCGGGCATGGCACTGCCGTCGCCAGCCTTGCTGCCGGTGCGGCGGTAGGGTCCTGGCCGGGCGGCATCGCGCCGGGCGCGCAGATCGTGTCGGCACGGATCATTTCCGACAAACCGCCGGCCGATGACGGCAGTGGCAAGGGCAATGCCTTCAGCGGCCCGCTGGGCGTGGCCCAGGTCCACCAGGACCTGATCAATTACAACGTGAAGGTGATGAACAACTCGTGGGGCGGCCTGTACTGGACCGACCTGCCGACCACCGCGCAGGTGGCCGCCGAGTACCGGCCGTTCGTGATCAACCACGGTGGGCTGGTGGTGTTCGCGGCCGGCAATGATGGCCGCAGCGAGCCGAGCAGCCTGGCCGCGCTGCCCAGCCAGCAGGGCGTGGCCGGCACGCTTCCGGCTGCTGATCTGGAGCGCGGTTGGCTGGTGGCCACGGCAGTGGATCCCTATACGCCCGGAGCACTGGCCAGCTATGCAAATGCCTGCGGCCAGGCGGCCCGCTACTGCCTGGCAGCGCCGGGCAGCGCGGTCTATCCGGATGCCAACGGTGGCAGCTACTACTGGAACTACGGCACATCCTTCGCTGCGCCGTTGGTTTCCGGTGCGGCGGCCCTGGTCTGGCAGCGCTTCCCGTATTTCAACAATGACCTGGTCCGGCAGACCCTGCTGGGTACCGCCAAGGATATCGGCGTGCCCGGCGTTGATCCGGTGTTCGGCTATGGACTGCTCGACATCGGTCGGGCGATCAACGGTCCCGGTCGCTTCGACTGGGGCGATGTGGTCGTCAACGTGGATGCAGCCTCGACCGGTTCGGCGTGGCGCAATGACATCGTCGGCAGCGGCGGCCTGGTCAAGCAGGGTGGAGGCACCCTGGTGCTGGCCGGCAACAACAGCTACAGCGGCGCCACCCGCATCGAACGCGGCATCCTGTCGTTGCAGAACGGCGGTGTGATCCGGTCCAACGTGACCATCCTCGGCCAGTCCGATCCGGATTCGACCGGCCTGCAGTTCAATGGCGGCACGCCCCGCGTGATCGGCAATGTGGTCAACGGCAGCAGCGTATTCCTCACCACCGGCAACACCACCGGCACCATCGAGGGCAACTACACGCAGCAGGCCGGCGCACAGTTGATGATCGCACTGGGCGCCAATGCGCTGCAGGTCACCGGCAATGCCACGATCGACGGTGGCGTGCGCGTGCATGGCTTCGTTTCCGGCTACGTGCCACAGAACGGCAGCCGGCAGGACCTGATCCATGCGGCAGGCGGACTCAGCGGCGCCTTCAGTACGCCGGCTACCTCCAGCGGCCTGCAGGGCCTGTCACTGCTGCAGAGCAGCTATGGCTATGACAGCAACAATGCGTGGTTGAACCTGACCCAGGTCAGCGTCACTGCAGCGGCCAGCGGGCTGGGGGCGTCCGCCCAGGCGGCAGCACAGCGCCTGGAGGGTGCATTCGCAGCGCTGGACAAAAACGCAGGCCTGCAGGGATCGGCTTTTGGTGCAGCGGCCGGTGCCCTGCAGTGGACCGGCGGTGGCCCGCAGGGCCTGGCCGCCAGCCTGCAGAGCCTGTCCGGGCAGGCGCATGCGCGTGCCGAAGCGGCGACCTTCGACAGTATCGACATGTCGCGGCGTGCGATCGCCGAGCGCTTCGATCGTGTACAGGCCGCACCGCGCCTGCGCGGCAGCTGGCAGAGCACGTTGGGTGAGGCGGGGCAGGGCAGCTTCGCCGGCAACGCCGCCGACAGCCGGGGCTGGATGGCCGGCCAGGATCTGCCACTGGGCAGCAACGGCCTGATGGGCGTGGCGTTTGGCGAGACCCGCAGCACTGGTGGCAGCAGTTTCGGCGGTGATCGTGGGCGTGATCGCCAGGCGCAGGCACAGTTGTATGCCGGCTGGAATCTGGGACGTGGCTACGCGCTGGCCCAGGTGGGGAGCGGACAGTTCACCCGCGCGCTGGATCGTCAGCTGCTGCTCGGTGCGGGTGCCTATGGCGTCTCCGCGCGGTACGGCGGCCGTTTCAGCAGTGCCAGCGTGGAGGGCGGGTACCGGCTGGGGCGTGCGGGCGCATCGATGACGCCCTACGTCGGTGCCAGCACCACGCGTGTGGAGACCGACGCCTTCAATGAACTCGGCGGCTTTGGTTTCGGCCTGCGGGGCGATGCCAACCGCGTGCAGCGCAGCCAGATGCTGGCCGGTATCCGCGGCGAGCGCGGTTGGGGGCGTTGGACGCTGCGTGGGCATGCCGAATGGCAGCAACGGCTTGATGGTGCGGATGCGGACTGGCAGGCCAGCTTCGTCGGCGTCGATGCCTGGGCGCCGTTGGCGGGCTGGAACGCGCCGCGCGGCAGTGCGCTGATCGGCGTGGCGCTGGAATCGTGGTGGGGCCGCAATGGGCGCCTGAGCCTGGGCTTCGACCAGCGCGTTGGTGGCGAAGGTGCGCGGCAGGCCGCCTTGCGCTACAGCACCGGCTTCTGAAGGACGGCTCGCGCCGGGTCATGCCCGGCGCGACATCGGCAGGTTCAACCGCCGCGCAGGTTGCCCAGGCGCGGGGTGCTGCGACCCAGCGGCATCTTCAGCTTGCCGATGGACAGGATGCGGCTTTCGGCGATGCGGTCGGCCGCACGCTGCGGCGCGATGTTCTCGCGCTGCGACAGTTCGAAGATGCGGGTGAGGTTGTGGTAGATGCTGCGGATCAGGCGCATTGCGCGTTCGCGGTTGTAACCATCGATCTCCAGCGACACGTTCATCACGCCACCGGCGTTGACTGCATAGTCCGGCGCATACAGGATGCCGCGCGCATGCAGCTCGTCGCCGATTTCCAGGCTCGACAGCTGGTTGTTGGCGGTGCCGCAGATGATCTTCGCCTTGATCCGCGGCAGCGTGTCGGCGTTGATCGCACCTTCCAGCGCGCACGGTGCGAACACGTCGGCGTTCACCTCGTGGATCTCATCCGGTTTGACCGCTTCGGCGCCGAAATCGCTGACCGCGCGATCAACCAGCGCGCTGTCCAGGTCGGTGACGTACAGCTTGGCACCGCGGTCGCGCAGCAGTTTCACCAGTTCCATGCCGATGTGGCCCAGGCCCTGCACGGCGATGCTGGTCTTGCCCACTTCCTCATGGCCGAACTTGAAGCGCATCGACGCCATCAGTGCCTGCAGCGCACCGTAGGCGGTGAACGGGGCGGGATCGCCGGAGCCACCATGGACCTGGTGCACGCCGGTCACGAACTGGCTTTCCAGGTAGATGTTCTCCATGTCGTTGACGTCGGTTCCGACGTCCTCGGCGGTGATGTAGCGCCCGCCCAGCGAATCGACATAGCGGCCGAAGGCACGGAACAGCACCTCGGTCTTGTCCACTTTGGGGTCGCCGATGATCACCGCCTTGCCGCCACCCACGTTGAGGCCGGCCAGTGCATTCTTGTAGGTCATCGTCCGGCTCAGCCGCAGCGCATCGGCCAGCGCCTCGTCGGTGCTGGCGTAGGGGCGCATGCGCACGCCGCCCAGGGCCGGGCCGAGGGTGGTGTTGTGGATGGCGATGATCGCCTTCAGGCCGGCGTCGTGGTTGTGGCAGAACACCACCTGTTCGTGGCCGGTGGTGGCGAGGGTTTCGAATAGCATGGCGTCTCCGATGGCGCGATCAGCGGCGAACTGCAGCGAACGGCCAGTGAACGGTAGGGTCCCAAAACAAAAAAAGCGACGTCGTCGGTGCAGGGGGACGGGTCGCGCGGCGCCATTCTAGTCCATTCCCCCGGCCGGTGCCGTCGACATCGGCGGCCTTCCGGTTAAAGAAGATGAAAGTTCGGCCGATGCTGCGACGACGGCGGGTGGCCGGATTCGTGTGAAGAGGCAGGGCATTCAGTGACGGCAAGGGCACCACAACGACAGGGCAGGCGGCGATGACGCCGGCCTGGTGGCGATCGCTGTGCGGCTGGCTGACATGCTCGACCGGAATGGCTCCGGCGCGCCTGGTCGCTGCCTCCCGCCAGGCGGTGGCCGCCGCAGCTGCCAGTCTGCAGGGCGATGCCCTGCCTCCCGGCGAAATCAGCGCGCACCTGCAGCGCGGGTTGCATGCGCTGGCCTTGTCCCCGCGGTTGGCTGGCGAATCGGCACCGGTAATGGATTCGCCGCTGGGGGAGGCGGTGGCGCGTGCGCTGCAGGACCGCGACTGGGCGGCCCGGCACCTGCCGCGCCGTCCTCAACTGCTGCCGCAGCTGATCCAGACCGTCAACGACGATGCCGCCTCCGCACGGGTGATGGCGGCAATCATCGGCCAGGATCCGGTGCTCACCGGCAACTTGTTGCGTATCGCCAACAGCCCGGCCTACAAGGTGCACGAGCGGCCGGTGGAAAGCCTGCAGCGGGCGGTGACCCTGGTCGGCACCGAGGGCGTGCGACAGATCATCAGCGCCGTACTGGTGCAGCCGGTGATGCAGGTGCAGTGCGAGGTGTTCCCACAGTTCAGCACGATCATCTGGGAGCACGCGCTGCTGGCCTCGCGCGCAGCCGCTGACCACGCACGCACGGTCACCTTTGGCGATGCCTTCGCCGCGCAGTGGCTGGGCCTGGTTCAGGGCCTGGGCGCAGCGCTGGTGATGCGCCAGCTGCTGCAGGAAGCGCAGGCTCGTGGCGAGACCGTGGAGCCGGCGCTGGCACTGCAGCTGTTGCAGCAGTGGTCGTTGCCGCTGGCGCAGCGGGTCGCCGCCGCCTGGGAGTTGCCTGAGCCGGTGCATCAGGCTTTGGCGGTGAATGCGCAAGGACCGTTGGCTGACAGCCTGCGCCTGGCCAGTGCGGCGGCCGCAGCGAGTCTGCTGTGCCGGCATGGCCATGCCAGCCAGAGCCGCATGCTGGCCCTGCTGGAACAGCTGCCTTCGGCGCCGCCGCATGCATTGCGCTGGATCTGGCGACGCCTGCATGGGCGCAGCGTGGAAACGCTGGATGAGGCCGCGCAGGACGAAGCTGGACCGGCCGCCTGAGCGCTACAGCTGCGATTCCACCGGCAGCCAGCTGATCACGCGCGCAGTCCAGCGCTTGCCGAGGCTGGCACCGGGTTCGGCTTCCACCCAGTGCGGCGGTGGCTGCCGCTGCAGCCAGCGCAGCTCATCATTGCGCCCCAGTGCCAGCCACCAACTGTGTTCCGGGCTGGCCAGGCGCAGGTACTCGTCGCGCAGCTGCGCGCCCAGCACCGGGTCGTCGAACAGCACGCCCATTTCGGTGTTGAGGTAGGCCGAGCGCGGATCGAGGTTGAACGAGCCGACGAAGCCACGGCGATCATCGACCACGAGTGCCTTGGTATGCAGGCTGGCGCCACTGCTGCCGAACAGGCTGGTATCCAGCTGGCCGTGTGCCTTCAGTTCGTACAGCTGTATGCCAGCCTTCAACAGCGGCACGCGGTAGCCCATGTAGCCGCCGTGCACTGCCGCTACGTCGTTGGCGGCCAGCGAGTTGGTGACCACGCCGACCTGCGCACCGCGCGCGGCCAGCGCCGACAGGCCTTCAACGCCTTCGCTGCCAGGGACGAAGTAGGGCGAGATCAGCAGTGCGCTGCGACGGGCGGTTGCCAGCTCGTCGCTGAGCGTGTTGACCAGCCAGTTGCGGCGATCATCGTCGCGGTGCTTCATCGGCGGATCGGAGGCGATGCGCACGTTCGTGCTCCAGTGCAGTGGCTCCGGGCTGGGCCGTTGCAGGCGGCGCGAGTCGGCCACGCGCTGCAGGTAGGGTTGGGCCTTGGCATGCATCGCATCCAGGTCCGACTGCTGCACGAGTTGCCGCAGCTGTTCATCGCTGTACGAGGCCAGCGCGGAAATCGGGATGGCCGCGCTGCTGTTCCAGTAGTCGTCGAAGATCCTGTTGGCCTGCTGCACGGCGGGGCCGGCCACCACCAGGTCCAGGTCCTGGAAGTTCACATCGTCGCGCGCGCTGAAATACTCCTCGCCGATGTTGCGGCCACCGACGATCGCGATGCGGCCATCGGCGATCCAGCTCTTGTTGTGCATGCGGTGGTTCACGCTGAAGGCGCGCTGCACCAGTTCCAGCGTGCGTGCGATGCCGCTGCGGTTGCGGAACGGGTTGTACAGGCGGATCTCGATGTTCGGGTGCGCATCGAGCGCCATCATCAGTGCATCCTTGTCCTTGGCGTTCATGTCGTCGAGCAGGATGCGCACGCGCACGCCGCGCTCGGCGGCGTCATACAACGCCTTGGCCATCAGGTGGCCGATCAGGTCGTCGTGCCAGATGTAGTACTGCAGGTCCAGGCTGCGCCCGGCGTGCGCGGTGATCATCGCGCGCGCGGCGAACGCATCCATGCCATCGCTGAGGAACGCCACGCCGGACTGGCCGGGATGGGCCTCCTGCAATGGCACGATCTGCTGGTCGATGCGGGTCTGCGCCGGCTGCAGCGGCAGAACGTGCGAGGGCGCGCCCTGTGCCTGCGGCGTGAGGTGGTCGGCCAGCAGCAGGCCGGACAGGACCAGCAGCAACAGCGCGGCGAGGATGATCGCAGCGACGCGCAGCAGGCGTCGCAACAAAGGCTTGGGCAGGCTCATGTCCCGATGGTAGAGCCACGCCGTGCGTGGATGAAAGCCGAAAGACCCATTGCTGTAGATCCACGCCATGCGTGGATGGGGTCAGAGCCCTTTCCCGCGGAAAGGGATCCGACCCCGAGGGTTTAAGGATCAGACCCCTTGTCGCAGGCAAGGGCTCTGACCCTGGACGGCCTCAGAAGCGCTCGTCGCTGCCCAGGTAGCGCCACTGCCCCGGCGGCAGCGGCCCCAGCGCCACGCGCCCGATGCGCAGGCGGCGCACGGCCGTGACCTGCAGGCCGGCGGCGGTGACCGCCACGCGCAGGCCTTTGGCAGTCAGCCCCTTGCCGGCGAAGCGCAGGCGCTGCTCGCTCTGCCAGCTGACCTTGGCGCCGCCCGATTCCTGCTGCAGCCGCGCCATCAGCCACGGGCCGCGCTCGGGACCGCCTTCGGCCACTTCGATCAGGTATTCCTGCTCGGTGCGGCCCAGATTGCGTTGCAGGTGAGCCAGCGTGGCCGGATCCTGGCTGACCACCACCAGACCGCTGTCGCTGGCCGGAAGCGAGGCGGCCAGCTGCAGGCCGTGGAAGTGACGCTGCAGTGGACGGATGTCGCTGGCATCAAGTTCGCTGCGGCTGTCACTGCTGACCAGGGCACACAGGGTTTCGGCGGCGACACCGGCCGGCTTGTGCAGCAGCATGCTGACCCGCTCGGCCTTTTCATCGCTGGCCTGGTCGGCCACCACGATCACCGCGTTGTCATCGACCGGGCGCTGAGGCTGTTCCACCACATCGCCGTTGACCGTGACCCAGCCGCCTTCGATGTAGCGCCGCGCTTCACCGCGCGGGATGCCGAGCAGGGCGGACAGGCGTTTGTCGAGACGGATCGGTTCCATGGCGGGCAGGTCGGGCAGGGGGCGCGCAGTGTAGCTGCTGCGGCCGGTCAGCGCTGGCCGCGGTTGGCCAGCTCGGTCAGGTACAGGCGGGTATCGAATTCCAGCTGCAGGTACTCCGGCTCCATGTGCTGGCACAGCTGGTAGAAGGCCTTGTTGTGGTCGGCTTCCTTCAGGTGGGCCAGCTCATGCACCACGATCATGCGCAGGAACGCCGCTGGCGCTTGGCGGAACACGGTGGCGATGCGGATCTCGCGGCTGGCCTTGAGGCGGCCGCCGTGCACGCGGGAGATGGCGGTATGGGTGCCCAGCGCGTGCTTGATCACTTCCAGCGTGTTGTCGTAGCAGACCTTGTTGAGCGGCACCGACTTGCGCAGGTAGCGGTCCTTCAGCTCCTGGGTGTAGTCGTACAGCTGGCGGTCGCTGCGCACCTCGTGCGGGTCGGGGTAGCGTTGTTGCAGCCAGGGGCCAAGCTTGCCCTGCGCCAGCAGTTCGCTGACCTGGGCGACCAGGGGTTCGGGATAGCCGGTGAGGTACTTCAGGACTGCCATGCAGGGGCGGCGGGGCGTCGGTAGAATGGGGACATCCAAGATTACACGCGGTACGCATCGACCATGGCAAAGCCCAACGCGCTGCAGGAACAATTGCTCAAGGCCGGCCTGGCCAAGAAGTCGCAGGCCAGCGCCGCCGCGAGCGCGCAGGCCAAGGCCCGCCAGGGCAAGGCCGAATCGACCTCGGCCGAGGTCCAGCGCGAGGCTGAACGGGCCCGCGCTGAGAAGGTCGAGCGCGACCGTGCGCTGGCCGCCGAGCGCAACGCCCAGGCCAGGCAGGCTGAACAGAAAGCGCAGGCCAAGCAGATCATCACCGCCCATGCCGTGCCCCACAAGGGCGACGACGAGTACCGCTTCAGCGATGGCGCGGCGATCCGCACCCTGCTGATCGACCCCAAGCTGCGCAAGGCGCTGTCGGTGGGCGTGCTGGTCATCGTTGCCCACGGCGAGGGCTACGCCCTGCTGCCGCGTGCCGCTGCCGAAAAGGTGCGTGAGCGCGCCCCGGAGGCGATCATCGTCGACCACGGCCAGCCGGGCTCGACCGCCGAGATCTCCACCGGCAATGCCGAGGACGACGCCTACTACGCGCAGTTCCAGGTGCCGGACGACCTGGTCTGGTAAGCAAAAAGGGGACGGAGGGGATTAAGCCGCAATCGGCCTGATCGGATCCGTCCACTTCCTGCTCGGCTTGCTGAAGGCTTGCCGGGCATGGCTCGGCTCAACCCAGGTCTGCTCCTTTGGGCGCGGGTGTATCGTCCCCATATCAGGCGACACACCTGCGGAGGATGGCCATGGCCACCGGTTGGGCGGGAGACAGCGCGGTCCAGGACCAGATCGACGCCACCGTCGACGATGCGATCGCCCGCGCGCGGCGCCAGCTGCGCGAGGGCCCGGGTCTGGAACACTGTGAGGAATGCGACGCGCCGATCCCGTTGGCGCGGCGTCAGGCCGTGCCCGGGGTACGGCTGTGCGTGGCGTGCCAGCAGGCGCATGACGATGAGGCGCAGGCGCATGCCGGCTACAACCGGCGTGGCAGCAAGGACAGCCAGTTGAGGTAAAGGTTGTTCGGCAGGGCTGCGCCCTGCACCCGCCGAGGCCTTCAAGCCAAGGCAACTTCAACGTCAAAAGCGGGCATTCCGTAGGTAGGCGGGACGGTGTGGGTAGGCAGGACACGCCGTAAACCCCCCTCCGGGGTCCGGCCCAGCCGCTGGCGGCTGGGCGTTCGGGCGCTTGCGAAGCAGTGCTTCGCAAGCAAAGCGCCCTCACCCATGGGGGCTCGATGGCGCCATCCATGGCGCCAACGGTCCTGCCTACCCACACCGTCCCGCCTCTGACAGATTCCCGCGGCTGTTGGTAGGTGTCGATCTTGGTCGACACATCTGTCAGATATCGAATGAGTCATCCACGCATGGCGTGGATCTACCGTGTCGACCCAGGTCGACACCCACCAGGGCAACGCGTCGTTCCGACAGCTCGCGGAAATCTGTCGAAGGCGGGGTGGGTCCGGTGGCGGGAGTGTCCGCGGCATGGATGCCGCGGCCAAGCCCCCATGGACGGGTTTACGGCGTCTCCCGCCACCGGATCCATCCCGCCAACCCACGGAATGCCGGCTTTTGTTTTCGCCTTTGCTGTTGCTGGTGCTGTTGCTCCAGCTCATAGCGGGTGCAGGGCGCAGCCCTGCCGAAAACCACCCTCAGCCGTCGCCCTGGATGCCGCCGGGGGCCTGCGCCGGGTCACGCCAGCGGCGCACCGTGCGCTGGAAGAACAGGTTGTTCGGCAGCTGCAGCACCGTGCCCTCGTGGCCGTCGCCGGTCTCCTGCAGCGTGGTGTAGATCAGGTTCACGTCGATCACCCGGCCCTTCAGGCCAGGTTTCTCGCCGTTCTCCAGGACCTCGATGTAGTCGTGCAGGCGGAACGGACGGGTGGTGAAGATCAGCAGCGTGCAGAAGATGTTGGACAGCACGCTCCACGCCGCGAAGAAGGCCACCGCGCCCACGGCGGCGAAGCCGGTGAACGCGGTCCACAGTACCGAGGGCTTCGCGCCGAGCAGGCTGAGGATGTACAGCAGGGCACTGAAATAGACCACGAAACTGGTGATCCGGCGTGCGCCCATCACCATTTCAGGCGGCAGCGTGTAGTGCTCGGCAAAGCGGCGGATCAGGCGACGGGCGAGCACGCGCAGGAGCCATGCGACCAGCAGCACCAGTACGATCTGCAGGGCGACGCCCGCGTAGTTCAACCACGGGTGGGTCCAGGCGGGCAGGTGATCCTTCAGCGACAACATCATGGGGCGAAAACAGGTGGCGGGGACGGCCCCCGATGTTACCCGGCGCGTGCGGGGGATTCGACCGCCGGTGTCCAGGCCAGGCAGACCAGCTCCTGGCGGTGCTGTTGCAGGCAGGCGCGGCCGTTGTCGGGGCGCAGCTGCAGTGACAGGCCCAGTGCCTGCAGCACGACGCAGGCGGCGATCACCAGCAGGGCGGCGCAGGATGGGCTGGACATGGGGGACTCCCCTACGGCGTTTTTGCGAAGGACCTTTCATGGATGCAGGGACGGTCGAAAAGGTTGCATTGCCCGACCTCGGATCGGCTCTAAACCTTTTCCCGGGTTGCCGCATCCAAGCGATATGCTCGACACCACCATGCCCGCGCCGCCTGCCGCCAACGACGCCGTCGACGAACCCGCTCTGGTGCGGGCGGCGGCCGCGGGCGACACCGCTGCCTACGAACTGCTGTACCGGCGCCACGCGCCGCGTGTATTCGCTGTGCTTTGGCGGTTGTGTGGCGGCCAGCAGGCACGTGCCGAGGATGCATTGCAGGAGGCCTTCCTGCAGGCGTGGAAAGCGCTGCCGGGGTTCCGCTTCGAGAGCAGCCTGTCGACCTGGCTGCACCGGCTGGGCGTCAACGCTGCGCTGATGGAGCTGCGCGGACGTGCTGCCGGGCAGGACCATGACAGTCTCGACGAGGTGGACGGAGGGTTGCAGGAACTAGCGGTGCATGATCGCTGCGCCGGCACCGAACGCGACCTCGAACGGGCGCTGTCGACGCTGCCACCACGGGCGCGTGCGGTACTGGTGCTGCACGACATCGAAGGCTGGAAACACCAGGAAATCGCCGAACAACTGCAGATGGCTGTCGGCAGTTCGAAGGCACAGTTGCATCGTGCGCGTGGCCTGTTGCGCGCACGGCTGGGAGACATGACATGAGTACACGCGAACACGATTCCGACCACGATCTGGCAGCCCGACTGCGCGCACTGCCACCCGAACGCAGCCTGCCCACCGATGGCTGGGCGCGCCTGTCGGCGCAGCTGCCGCCGCGTGGATCGCAGGAAGCACCCGTGCCACCGGGCAACGTGGTGGCCCTGCCTGCGCGTTCGCGGCACCGCTGGTGGTTGCCGGCTGGCGCTGCCCTGGCGGCCAGCCTCGCGCTCTACGCGGTGGCGCCGTGGCGCCATGCGCAGCCGGACGCGCCGGTGCCGTCTACCCTGCAGCTGCAGGCCGCAGCGATGACCGAGCAGTACCAGCAGGCCGTGGCCTCGTTGCCCCCAGGCCGGGCACCGGAATGGCAGCCGGCGCTGCACGAACTCGATGAAAGCGCGGCACAGATCCAGGCCGCACTTGCGCAGGATCCACGTGCGCCGCACCTGCTTGGCCAGCTCAAGCGCACCTATGCGCTGCGGCTGGAACTGACCCGGCAAGCGGCCTATGCCGCCGAGTCCGGCCTGACGACCTGAGGAGACCCCCGATGACACGAACCCTGATGACCTGCTGCGCCGCGCTGTTGCTGCTGCCGGCAGTGGCCCTGGCTGACACCCAGATCGACGAGCGCCACAACCTGGCCGCCGGTGGCCGCATCGAGCTGAGCAACGTGGCTGGCAAGGTGACCGTGCGTGGCTGGGACCGCAACGATGTGCAGCTGACCGGCACGCTCAGCGATGGCCTGCAGCTGCGCCAGGAGAAGAGCGCCAACCGCGTGCGCTGGGAGATCGAATACCCGCGCCGCAACAACAACGGTGGGGCCACGCTGGTGCTGAACGTGCCGCGCTCGGTGGAACTGCTGCTGAGCACGGTCAGCGCGAACCAGGACATCAGCGGCATCGATGTGCGACGGCTCCAGGCCGACTCGGTCAGCGGCAGCCTGAGCGCCGCCGGACGCAGTGGTGACAGCAAGCTCAACACGGTCAGCGGCAGCGTCAGCGCACGCCTGCAGACGCCGAAGCTGGATGTGAACACGGTCAGTGGCCGCATCGAGGCCGGCGGCGGCGTGTCCGGCGATATCGGTGCACAGACGGTGTCGGGCCGAGTCGAGGTCGACGCCGGGCGCGTGCAACGGCTGGCGGTGGAAACCGTATCGGGCAGTATCGACCTGTCCGCGGCCGGGCTGGCGCCGGGGGGCCGCATCAATGTCGAATCGGTGAGTGCGTCGGTCACGCTGAGCCTGCCGCGCACGGTGTCGGCGCAGCTGTCAGTGAACAGCTTCAGCGGGTCGATCAACAGCGATGCCGGGCAGGTGGAGCGGCCGCGCTATGGGCCGGGCAGCAACCTCGATACGCGGCTGGGCGGCGGCGACGGTGACATCCGCATCCAGTCGCACTCGGGCAGCGTGCGGGTGCGCCTGGATCGCTGAGCACGATCCGGCAGGCCGCGGCGGCAGCGCCGCCGCGGTCGGTGCTGGGTCAGCTGGCTTTCTTCAGCGCCCAGGTGGTGCCGAGGACTTCGATCTTGCCACCGGCCTTGCGGAACGCTGCCAGGTCCGAAGCGATCGAATCGCTGCTGACCACGGTGCTGGCGGCCGCGCCCTTGCGTTCGCTGCGGATGCTGTTGCTGGCCTTCGCGGGGGTCTTTGCCTTGCGGGGCATGGTTGCTCCTGTCAGGTGGAAGGGGAGGAAAGCGCCCAGGCGTCGGCCTGGCGCAGGTAGTCCTGCCGCTCGCGGCGGCAGTCATCGCCGCCCATCGAAAACTGGCGGCAGATCGCCGGGCGCTGCGAATAGATCGTGCAGCGCAGGTGATAGGGATCGATCGCCGCGCACCAGCCTTCCTCGTTGCGCGCCATCACGGCACGGCCGTGGGCGTCGCGGGCAAGGAACTGGCCAGGCACGTGGTCGCCGGGCTGCAGCAGCACGGGCAGCCGGCAACAGACCGCGTCACAACGGCGGCAGTCGATGGGTGCAGGTGCTGCGTCAGGTTGTAAGGCCACGGGGGCCTGGCGGGTGCCCAAAGCGGGTCTCGATGGCGGCTCAGGTGCTGCGCGGACCATGAACGAGCCAGGAAGGCATGGCCGCTAGGCCCGCAGGGCGGGCCAGGCTGTACCGTGGACACACACCGGCGTGGCCGGTGGAAGGTGCAGCGGGGTTCTAGCCGACCAAGAGTAACTTAGACCGCGTAACGTTTTGTTAATCCTGGCTGGCTGCCGCCAGCGCAAGGCCCTGGACCACGCCCAGCGAGGGCTCGCCGTGGACCATGCGGGCCCCCGGGAAGGCCTCGGCCACGGCTTGGCGCAGGTAACCGGCACGGGACATGCCGCCGGTCAGGAACACCGCGTCCGGGTCGCCGCCGATGTCGCTGCGGACCTGGGCAAGCAGTTCACGGATCTGCTCCAGGTAGCCATGGGCGGCGGCGGCCAGGCCGTCGGCGCTGCTGTCGGCATGCAGGTCGCGGGCGATGTAGTCCAGCGTGCTGCGGTGTTCGCCGGCGGCGCTGAGGGCGATCTTGGCGCGTTCGACGTCACGGTACAGGCGGGCGGTGTTGCCGGTGTCCTGCAGGGCCTGCAGGCGTGCGCCCCACGGGTCGTCGACGTGATCGTATTTGTGCTGGCGGAAGTCGCGCTGGCGCGTCATGTCCTGCACGGTGGCGGCTTCCACATAGTGGTGGGCGGGCACGCGGGTGACGCCGCGGCCGAACAGCGGCATGTAGCTGGACAGGCTCAGCGCCAGATCGATGTCGGTACCGCCGCGGGCGATACCCCAGGCGCGATGGATACGCGGGGCGTCGTCGCCGCCGACTTCGGCATGCGCGATGTCGGTGGTGCCGCCGCCGATGTCGACGATCACGGCCTGGTGCCGCTCGCGGCTTTCGGCGTGGTAATGCATGGCCGCCGCGGCCGGTTCCTCGAGGAAATCAATCTGGTCGAAACCGGCCTGGGTGGCGGCTTCTCGCAGGATGTCCAGCGCCTGGTCGTTGCCGGCCGCGCCGATCGAGCTGCGGAACTGCACCGGGCGGCCGAGCAGGGCGGCACGCAGCGGCTGGCCAAGCTGGGCGCTGGCGGTCAGGCGGATGTGCTCGAGGATGTGCGCGGCGATGCCGGTGATGGTCTGCTTCGCGCGCGGGTGCAGGTTGTAGCCCAGCATCGACTTCGGGCTCTGCACCAGGTTGCCTTCGTGTTCCTCGAAATAGGCTTCCAGCGCGTCGTCGCCGTAGACCGCGTTCTGCAGCAGGTCACTGGCGCTGCGCTCCTTGCCTGCGCGGGCTTCCATCCATTCCCGGCGCAGTGCGCGCAGGGCCTCGCGGCGCAGCGCCTGCGGCGTGCGTTCCTGGCCGGCGGCGCGGGCCGCGCGCGCGGCGCTGTCGATCATCTGCTGCAGCTCGTGTTCCTGGCCGGCGTCGAGCTGGAAGTCGTCCGGGTCGGGCACCACGCCGGGGAAGTACACGCTGGTGCGGAACTGCTCGGCGTCGCCGAAGCGGATCGGCAGCAGTTTCCCCTCATGCACGATGGCGGCGGCGGAGTTGCTGGTACCGAAGTCGATGCCGAGGCGCATGGGGGGTTCCGGGGGCGATCAGGGGCCGCGCACTCTGCTGCAGTTCGTCGCCGACTGCAAGTTCCCGTCGCTTGCCGGTGTGGAACGCGTCAAGGAGTTTCCCGGGCACCACCCCCGAAAAGAGGGGGGAAGGGCTGGGCGGTTACAATGGCCGCTGTTGATTCACTTTGAGGTACTTGCTGATGTCTTCTGTTCCCGCCTGCCCGCAGTGCACCCTGGAAAACACCTATGCCGATGGCGCGCTGTGGATCTGCGCCGACTGCGGTTTCGAATGGACCGCCGAGGAAAGCGCCGGTTCCACCCTGGTCGTGCGTGACAGCAACGGCAACACCCTGCAGACCGGCGACACCGTCACCGTGATCAAGGACCTGAAGGTCAAGGGCTCCTCGATCCCGCTCAAGCAGGGCACCGTGATCCGCAACATCCGCCTGGTCGAGGACGATGCCGAGCACATCGAAGGCAACTCGGACAAGATCAAGGGCCTGGTCCTGAAGACCTGCTTCCTCAAGAAGGCCTGATCGCCTTCAGCGCTTGGCCTGCTGCTGCGCACGCCAGCGGGCCAGGCTGTCCAGCTTGGCCTGGTAGCGCGCCTGCTCCGGCGCGCCACCCAGTTCCTGTGCACGCAGCAGTTCGCGATCGGCGCGCTTGAGCTGGCCCGCCAGGAAATAGACCCGCGCCAGCCCGAAGTGGAACTGATGCGCGGTGTCGTACAGGCGCACGGCCTGCCGGTAATAGCGGATCGCCGCATCCAGCTGGCCAGCGCGTTCGGCCTTGGCGCCGAACATGTACTGCGCGAACGGGTCTTCGCGCTGCACCGACTTCAACCGGCGCTCAAGTGACTGCGCCTGCGCGGTCAATCCCAGGCTGCGGAACAGCGCGGAGGCATTGGTCAGTGCGGCATCCTGGCGGCTGTCCAGCTGCAGCGATCGTTCCAGTGCCTGCCGCGCCGCCTCATTGTTGCCTTCGCGGTGGTCGAGCACGCCGAGGTTGTTCCACACCGGAGCGAACCCGCTGTCCTGGGCCAGGGAAGCGTTGAAGAATGCACGAGCGCCGCCGAAATCACCGTCGGCGAGGCGCTCCGCGCCCCGGTTGTTGTAGAAGTGCGCCAACGCCCGCGCACGGCTGACGGGAACCGGGCCGCGGCGGTCATAGAGCACATTGCGATCCAGATCGACGGTACCGAAACGCCCACCGACGTCGACACCGGCGTTGACGTGGCCGACGCTGTAGACCACGCCCGCGTCCTGGTCCTGGTACCAGGACACGACCTGCCCGACTTCCTGCACGCGGGCCTGGATGCCAGCCTCCCGCGCAAGCGTCACGAACAGCAGGGTGAAGGCCAGGCAGTTGGCGCGGCGGTGCTGCCAGATATCGCTGACGGTGTAGGTCGCATTGGCGTCGTACTGCAGGTCCAGCCCGTGCTGATCGAAGATCATCTCCACGAGCGCCTGCAGCCGCTGGCCGCGTGAGTAGCTGCGCTGGATCACCTGCTTCTGGAGCATCGTGCGCAGGTCCGCCGGAATGGCGAACACTTCTTCCGGGGTCGGCACGCGTGCGGCCGACACGGTGATGGTCGGGGTCGTCACCACATCGGCGGGCGGTGCCTGGCCTGCGCCGAAGGCGGGAGCACAGAAGGCCAGCAGCGAAAGGGTGAGGCAGTGGGCGGCAGGACGGTACATGACGGTTCCCGGCAGCGGCGGGCGCTCCCGCCTGTGGCGAGTGTATGCCCATGGATGTCCGGCTGCAGCGACCGCTGGTCGGCGCCGTGTTCATCCACAACCGGTGTGGACCAGCGCTCGACAAAGCTGTGGACAACCGCGCCCAGGCCCCGCCCGGCAAGTGTTGTGAGGGCGTGGTGAAAAAATCACCGGCTTGCCGGGCGTCGGCGCAGACGGGATGATCCGGGTATGGACTTCTCTCCGCTGACGCTTGCACCGGCGCAGTGGCAGGCGCTGCAGGACAGTTACGCATCGCCGCCGCGGGCCTACCACCACTTCGGCCACGTGCGCGCGGTGCTGCAGCATTGCCAGGAGGTGGCTGACGGGCCGGGTTGGCAGCAGCCGGCCGAAGTCTATCTGGCCGTGCTCTACCACGACGCGATCTACGAGGCGGGGCGCAAGGACAACGAGGCGCGTTCGGCAGCGCTCGCCGTGCAGGCGATCGCACAGGCACCGGAGCTTGCCGGTGTCGATGCCGCCCGCGTGGAGCAGTTGATCCTGCTGACCGCGCGCCATGGCGCGCTCGGGCCGGACGACGTGGATGCCGAGGCGGCGCTGTTCCTGGACTGCGACATGGCGATCCTGGCCGCGCCGGAAGCCGTGTTCGCCGCCTATGACCGTGGCGTGGCCGAAGAATACAAGGGTGTGGTGCCGGGCTTCCTGTACCGTGCCGGCCGTCGCCGTTTCCTGCAGGGCCTGCTGCGCGCACCGCGGATCTTCCTCAGCGAGTTCTTCCACCAACGTCTGGATGCGGCCGCGCGCGATAACCTGCGCCGTCAGCTGGGCCGCTGAGCCAGCCCGGTACACTGGCAGCTGTTTCCACCGACTGTCGCTTCCAACCGTGTCCGTCCCTGATCCCGATCCCCGCCCGCAGCCGCCGGAAGAGCCTGGCCCCAACGAATGCTGCGGCAGCGGCTGCCCCCTGTGCGTGCTTGACCTGTATGCCGACGAGCTGCAGCGCTATCGCAAGGCGCTGGCCGAGTGGAAGACACGGCATCCGGAGGCGACGCCATGAGCCGCGCGCGTCCGGCGGCGATGCTGGCGTTGGTTGCGCTGCTGCTGTTCCTGGCCACCGCGCTATGGACCCAGTTCGCCCGCACCGACCTGGACTGGGTGCGGGCGACCTTGAGCCTGTACCTGCACGGGCCGTGGGGGCTGGCGTTGCGCGCGGCCTATTGCCTGCTGGCACTGGCCATCGCGGTGCTTGGCATCGCGCTGTACCGCAGCAGCACCGGCCCGCGACGCAGTGCGGCGGCGCCGCTGTTGTTCACGGTTTCCGCGCTGGGCCTGGCGACGGTTGCCATCGGCGACAGCTGGCTGCCCGAAGCAACCCCGCTGCTGGCACCGTTCATCCATGGGCTGGCGGCCAACACCGCGTTCCTGTGCGCCAGCGTCGGCATGCTGCTGCAGGCCTGGTACCTGCGCCGCGAGCCGGGCTGGCAGTCCGCCGCCGGCCTGCTCTGGGCCTGGGCCTGGCTGGCGTTCGTGCTGCTGTGGCTGCATGTGCTGTGGCGCGCTGGTCCGCCCCGCGGGCTGGGCCAGAAGGCCGTGATCGTCGTGATCGTTGGCTGGCTGCTGTACCTGGCGCTGGCGCTGTACCGGCGCAGTCGGCGAACCACGGCCCACTGAATCCCCAACGGCCTGCGCCGGTACGTGCCGTGCACGCGGCGGCGGCGTATCGTGTGCGCATTCCATCGGGGATGCGATATGAAGCGTGCAGGGCTGGGCAGGGCAATGGGTGTGGTACTGGCGCTGGCCGCGCTGCCGGCAACGGCGGCCGTGACCCCGCAGCAGTTCAGCCATGGGCGGTTCGAGCAGATTCCGGTGCATATGCCGTCGGGAACGCCACAGCGGGTGGTGATCTGGTTCCATGAGCCCAGCGCCGGTGGCGACACCAGCCGCCTGCCGATCGAGGCCCTGCGTGCCGACGGCGCCATGGTTGCCGCGGTGGACATCGCGCACCTGCGCGGGGTGCTCAAGCGCGAGGGTGACCCGACCTGCTCGTTCGGTTCCGGTGACGTCGAGAACTTCTCGCGCTGGCTGCAGGCATCCCTGCATCTGCCCGGCTACCACCTGCCGCTGGTGGGCGGTGATGGCGAAGGTGCCGAGATGGCCTATTCGCTCGCGGCCCAGGCCGACACCCAGGTGTTCGCTGGCCTGCTGACCACCGGCTTCTGCCCCGACCACAACCACGAGCGCATGGTCTGCGGCGATGGCGTGAAGCGCAACAAACTGCAACCCGCCGAGCTGAACTTCCCATGGTTGAGTGCAGCCGGTGATCACGGTTGCAAGGTGGGCGAGGCCAGCCGATTCGTGCAGCAGGTCGCGATGGCACGCGAGTTCAAGCGCACCGCGCGCGGTGATGCCTCGCCCGGCCTGGTGGCCGCGGCGCGGGTGATCGGCGCGCAGGCCGGCGTCAGCCTGGCACCGCCGCCGGCCGCGCTGAAGGGCCTGCCGGTGGTGGAAGTGCCGGCCACCGGCAACGGCGACACGCTGGCGGTATTCGTTTCCGGCGACGGTGGCTGGGCCGGCCTGGACAAGGACGTGGCGTCGTCGCTCAACGAGCACGGCGTGGCGGTGGTCGGCATCGACTCGCTGCGCTACTTCTGGAGCGAGCGCACGCCGAAGGGCTTCGCTGCTGACCTGCAGAAGATCATCGACCACTACCGCCAGCAGTGGCACCGCGACAAGGTGATGCTGATCGGTTTCTCGCAGGGCGCCGACGTGCTGCCGGCCACCATCAACCAGCTTGACGCTGGCACCCGTGAGGCGCTGGAGCGCATCGTGCTGCTGTCGGTAGGCAAGAAGGCCGACTTCGAGTTCCACGTCAGCAACTGGCTGGGTGGTGGCGGCGACGGCCTGCCGATCGCGCCGGAAGTGGCCAGACTCCCGGCCGGCAAGACCCTGTGCGTGTACGGCCAGGACGACGATGACGCGCTGTGCCCGGGCCTTCCGGCCAATGACGGCGTGCAGAAGGTGAAGCTGCCCGGCGACCACCACTTCAATGGTGATTACGACCGCTTGGCCGAAGTGATCCTCAAGGGCGGGGCGTAGCGCTTGGTAGACGCCGACCTTGGTCGGCGCTGGGGCTGAGGGCGCCTTGGGGATGAGCGTGTCGACCAAGGTCGACACCTACTGGGTGGTCGGTAGCGCCGGGCCATGCCCGGCGGTACGGGACGTCAATTCCGCCGCGGGTCCAGCGAGATCAGGCGCGTGGCATCCAGCAGCGCCGCCGGCAGGTGCATGCCCCCCGGTGCGGCCAGGTAGCGCGGTCGCCACTGCGGGTCGAACTTCGACTTGAAGCGGCGCAGGCCACTGAATCCATAGAAGCGTTCACCATGCCGCGCCAGCAGGCCGGCCAACCGGTTCCAGCGACCGGCCAGGCGATGCTGGGCAAGGCCGGACAGCGGCGCCATGCCCAGCGAGAAGCGCGCATAGCCCTGCGCGCGGCCCCACAGGAACAGTTCGATGAAAAGGAAGTCCATCGTGCCCTTCGGCGCCTCGTTGACGTGGCGCATCAGGTCCACCGACAGCTCGGCACCGGCCGGTGCCTGCCACAGGTTGGCGAACGCCACGATCTGGCTTTCGGCCTCGACCAGCGCCACCGGGAAGCGCACCAGGTAGTCCGGGTCGTAGCTGCCCAGCGAGAAGCCCTTTTCGTCGCCGGCCTTGTCCTCCAGCCAGGCATTGGAAATCGCATGCAGGCGCGGCAGCAGGCTGGGAATTTCTTCCACCTGTGCCACGCGGAACGACAGGCCGCTGCGCTTGCCGCGGTTCCAGGCCTGGCGCAGATCGGCACGTTCGCGGCCTTCCAGGCCGAAGTCGTGCAGCGGCACCATCGCCTCTTCGCCCAGCTTGACCAGCCCCAGTCCGAGGTCAAGGTAGGTCTGCCAGTAGGTCTCGCCGACCTGGTAGAACACCGGGCGCAGGCCGAGCCGGTCGGCTTCCTCGCGGAAGCGCCAGATCAATGCGCGGGCGACGTCCGGCGGGCCGACCGGATCGCCCATTGCGATCAGCGAGCCGCCATAGCGCTGCATCATCACGAAACCCAGCTTCGCTTCGTCGCGCAGTACGGCCTTGTCGGCGGTCAGCACCAGACAGGCCTGGGTGTCGGTGGCGCCGGCCAGCACCGGTGCCAGCGATTGCAGCGTGGCTTCATCGGCGGCCGGCAGCGGGCTGCGTGTGCTGTGCAGCAGCCGCGCCAGGCCGAACATCACCAGCGCGATGGCCACCACCAGCAAGGCACGCAGCGCGCGCGGCGCGTTGCCGGACACCGCGAATTCCCACCACAGCTCGTTCTGGTACTCGACGTGGCTGTAAGTGAAGAACAGCAGCCAGGTGACCGCGACCAGCACCAGCCCGAGGTTGCGCAGCCACGGCCACGACCAGGCTTCATCCAGCAGTGCGCCCTGGCGGTAGAACTCGCGGCGCGCGGCCCACAGCGCCATCGCCGCCAGCACTGCGGAAACTGCGATCAGCCATTGGCCACCACGCAGCCACAGCGGCAACGGGGTGACCACGCACACCGCCATCGCCAGCATCCACGCCGCATGGCTGCGCCGGGCCAGGCCCTGGCCGATCAGCAGCAGCGCGACACCGCTGAGGCTGCCGATCAGGTGCGAGGTTTCCAGGATCGGCAGCGAGGCGTTGACCAGGTGACGGCGCGGCGTCGGCAGCGTGCCGTCGATGACCAGCGCGGCGCCGATGCTGAACACCGCCAGCGCGATGATCTGCGGCAGCCACGGGCGCAGCGCGTTCCAGCCGGCGCGGGTTGCGCCGGCACTGGCCTGTAGCGGCTGACGCAGTGCCGGCGCGAGCGCGAGCAGCGTGGCCAGCACCAGCGGCAGCACGTAGTAGGTGACGCGGTAGATCAGTGCAGCCGCCAGCACCGCAGCCGGTGCCACCTGTGGCAACAGCTTCAACAGGCTCCATTCGAATACGCCCAGGCCCGCGGGAACCGTCGAGACCAGGCCGGCCAGCACTGCCACCAGGTACAGGCCGACGAAGCCCGGCAGGCCGGTCGGCGTGGAGTCCGGCAGCAGCACATAGAACGCGGCACTGGCCAGCACCAGTTCGATCACGCTGAGCACGGTGACACCGATCATGGTGCGGCGGTCGGGCAGCCACAACGCATGACCGAACACGCTGAACTGCCGTCCATCGCGGCCGACCAGCAGCACCGTGGCGAGGTAGGCGAGCAACGCGACGATGCCGACGATACGTACCGCATTGGGATCCAGCGGCAGCGCCAAGGCTGCGGCAGCCGGTTCCATGCACAGCGCCACACTGATCAGCAGCCATGCACCGAACACGAAGCCGAGCGTGCTCATCAGCACCACCTGGCCGATCTGCGCCAGGTCCAGGCCGGCGCTGCGGTAGCCACGCAGGCGCACTGCGCCTCCGGTCAATGCCGCAAAGCCCACGGTCTGGCCCAGCGTATGCGCAAGGAAGGCGGTGATGCCGATGCGCGCCGGATGCACGCGGATGCCGCTGCGTCGCAGGCCGATGGCATCAAAGCCGATCAGGCAGGCGTAGCTGGCCAGACCGAGCACCACGGTGAGCGCGATCTGGGTGGCACTGAGGTGGCGGAACGCCTGACGGATCGCGCGGTAGCCGTGCTCATCGAATTCACTGGCCAGGCCATGCAGGGCCAGCGAGAGGATCAGCAGGGGAACGACGATGGTGAGGACCCGCTTCCATGCCGGGGTGGAGGAAGCGGTGGCGGGGTCGGTGGCTGGTGTCATCGGCGCAAGGGTGCGTCAGGAGGGGCGAGTGCGGTGTCAACGCGGGCGTGGCGCATCGTGCGCCTGTCGCCGCCATTTGACCAGCGGGTGTGTCGGAGCCCGGTAGTGACGTGTCGTGCGGGGGCCCCGTGCACCCATCGTTGACCGGATTGGAGGACAATGCAGGCCTGATCACCCGCAGGAGCCACGCCCATGATGGAGCGTTACGACGTCGGACCGCGCATGTCCGAAATGACCGTGTACAACAAGGTCGCCTACCTCTCCGGCCAGATTCCGGAAGACACCAGCCAGGACATTACCGGGCAGACCCGGCAGGTGCTGGCCGAGATCGACAAGCTGCTGGCGCTGGTCGCCAGTGATCGCCAGCATGTGCTGCGCGCCGAAGTGTTCCTGGCCGACATCGCCGACTTCGACGGCATGAACAAGGCATGGGACGAGTGGGTGGTCGAGGGCGCGACCCCGGCCCGCGCAACCTTCGAAGCCAAGCTGGCCCACGCCGAGTGGAAGGTCGAGATCGTGGTGACGGCAGCGGTGCCGTAATCATTGAACGGGGTCAGATCCCTTTTCCGTTGGAAAAGGGATCTGACCCCTTCTGCAGACCCCGTTACAGGGGCAGCATCTCGATGCAATCCACCGGGCACGGTGGAATGCACAGCTCGCAACCGGTGCACAGATCGGCAATGACCGTGTGCATGTACTTGGCGCCGCCGACGATGGCATCCACCGGGCAGGCCTGGATGCACTTGGTGCAGCCGATGCAGTCGGCTTCCACGATCAGCGCCACCTGCGGCGCCTTGTGTTCGCCACGCGAACGATCAAACGGAATGGCGGGCACGCCCAGTACCTGCGCCAGTGCGCGCGCGCCAGCGTCGCCGCCCGGTGGGCAGCGGTCCACGCCCACCTCGCCGCGCGCCATCGCCTGCGCGTACGGGCGGCAGCCGTCGTAGCCGCATTGCCCGCATTGGGTCTGCGGCAGCAGGCGGTCGAGGCGTTCGGTCAGGGGCGGGATCAGGCTCATGCGTGGCGAAGGCTGCGCGTTGGGGGTTACTTCAGGGGTTTGCCACGGAACCAGCGCTCGTGGGCCAGCGCCAGCATCGGCTTGTCTTCGGAACTGTCACCGTAGGCATGGATGCGCACGTAGCGTGACAGATCGAACTGGCGACGGATGTGCTCGACCTTGCGCGGGCCGCAGTCGCCTCCGGCATAACGACCGGTCAGGCGGCCGTCCTGGCTTTCCAGACGGTTGCAGATCAGCTGCAGGCCCAGCTGCTCGCACCACGGCCGCAGGTACAGGTCCAGCGAGCCGGACACGATCACCACGGTATGCTGCTGTTCCTTGTGCCAGCGGATCTGCTCCAGCATTTCCGGGCGCACAACCTCGGGCAGGAACTCACGCGAGAAGCCTGCCGCCAGCGTGGTGATGTCATCGCTGTGGCGGTCGCTGAAGGTCAGGCGGGTGACGCGTGCGCGGATGCGTTCGGCCGAGATCAGCTTCAGCTTGTATGCGGCCAGCCACGGGCCGACCTTCCACCACGCCTGCGCCAGCTGTTCGGCGGTGGCCACGCGGCGCAGGAAACGGCCATAGGTATCGCAGGTGGTCACGGTGTGGTCGAAGTCGAACAGCGCCAGTTCCATTCCGTTGCTTCCCATCGCGTTGCCTCCGGTGGCCGGTGCTGCCGGCGGGCGTGGCGGTGGCCACGCCCGCTGCGGGCATCAGCGGACCGGCATGCCCGGCTGCGCGCCGCTGTCGGCGTCCAGCAGCGCCAGCGCGCCGCCGTCGAAACCGGCCGACAGGATCATGCCCTCGCTCAGGCCGAAGCGCATCTTGCGCGGGGCCAGGTTGGCGATGAACACCACGCTGCGGCCAACCAGGGTTTCCGGCTCGCCGTAGCTGCCACGGATGCCGGAGAAGATCTGGCGCTTGCCCAGCTCGCCGGCATCCAGTTCGAAGCGCAGCAGCTTGTCCGAGCCGTCCACGAACTCGCACACCAGCACCTTGCCGATGCGCAGGTCGAGCTTGGCGAAATCGTCGATGCCGATGTAGGCCGGCGCATCGGCGCTCTTCGCGTCGTCCTTGGCCGGGGCCGGCGCGGCCGGTTTGGCGGCGTCGGTCTTGGTGGCGGCGGCGGCAGCGGCGGCCGGCTGCAGGGTGTCCTTGGAGGCGTCGATCATGGCGTCAATCTTCTTCGGGTCGATACGGGTGAACAGCGGGGTGTACTCGGTGATGCGGTGGCCCAGCAGCGGCTGTGCCAGCTCGGTCCAGTCGTTCACCGGCGCAGCCAGGAAGGCCTCGGCCTGCGCGGCGGTGGCCGGCAGCACCGGCTTCAGTGCGGTGACCAGCACGCGGAACAGGTTCAGGCCCTGGCTGCACACGGCCTGCAGCTGCGCGTCGGCGCCGTCCTGCTTGGCGATGACCCACGGCTTGACGTCGTCGATGTAGCGGTTGGCTTCGTCGGCCAGGGTCATGGTCAGGCGGATCGCCGCGGCCGGGTCATTGCGCTCGTAGGCTTCACGGATCGGCGCCAGGCCATCGACGAAGCGCTGGTACTGCGCGGCATCAGGCAGCTGCGCGGCCAGCTGGCCGTCGAAGCGCTTGCTGATAAAACCGGCGCAGCGGCTGGCCAGGTTGACGAACTTGCCGACCAGATCGGCGTTGACGCGGGCGATGAAGTCACCCAGGTTCAGGTCGAGATCGTCGACGCCACCGCCGGACTTGGCGGCGTAGTAGTAGCGCAGCGCTTCCGGTTCCAGGCCGGCGTCGAGGAAGGTACGGGCCATCACGAAGGTGCCGCGCGACTTGCTCATCTTGGCGCCGTCCACGGTCAGGTAGCCGTTGACATGCAGGCGGGTCGGCGCGCGGTGGCCGGTACCGTGCAGTACCGCCGGCCAGAACAGGCCGTGGAAGTTGACGATGTCCTTGCCGATGAAGTGGTGCAGCTCGGTGGCGGTGCCGGCGCGCAGGTGCGCTTCGAAGTCCTCGCCGGTCTTGCCGCACAGGGTCTGGAAGCTGGACAGGTAGCCGATCGGCGCGTCCAGCCAGACATAGAAGTACTTGCCCGGCTGGCCAGGGATCTCGAAGCCGAAGTAGGGCGCATCGCGCGAGATGTCCCACGCGCGCAGGCCACCTTCGGCATTGAGCCACTCACCCAGCTTGGCCTTCACGCCCGGCAGGGCGACATCGCCGGCCAGCCATTCGCGCAGGAACGCATCGAAGTGGCCCACCTCGAAGAAGAAGTGCTCCGAATCGCGCATTTCCGGCGTGGCACCGGAGATGACCGAACGCGGCTCCTTCAGGTCGGTCGGCGCATAGGTGGCGCCGCAGACTTCGCAGTTGTCGCCATACTGGTCGGCGCTTCCGCAGTTCGGGCAGATGCCCTTGACGTAGCGATCGGGCAGGAACATGCCCTTGGCCGGGTCGTAGAACTGCGCGACCGAACGGCGGCTGATGTGGCCGGCCGCTTCCAGCTTCAGGTAGAACTGCTCGGTCAGTGCCTTGTTGGCGGCCGAGTTGGTCGAGTCGTAGTGGTCGAAGGCCACGCCGAAGGCGGCGAAGTCACGTTCGTGGCTGGCCTGGATGTTGGCAATGAAGGTTTCCGGGGTGACCCCGGCCTTTTCCGCGGCCAGCATGATCGGCGTGCCGTGGGTGTCGTCGGCGCAGACGAACCAGGCCTTGCCGCCGCTCATTCGCCGCGCGCGCACCCAGATGTCGGCCTGGATGTAGCCGACCAGGTGGCCCAGGTGCAGCGGGCCGTTGGCGTAGGGCAGGGCGGTGGTGACGAGGGCGGTACGGGTCATGGTCGCGGGGTGAAGCCGAGGGGAACCGCAGAGTATCGCATGCCCGCAACGAGGTGACCCGGCCGGGGCCGGGTCACGAGGGTGAAGCGGGGGCCGGGGCGCTTACTCGCGCTGCCAGGTCTGCGCGCGGCAGATGAAGGCGATGCAGCCGGACACGTCCAGCTTGGTGCCACCCGGCTGCAGCTCCATCTTCGACTTGTAGGTCTTGCCGTTGGCCGGGTCGAGGATGGTGCCGCCGGACCACTTGTTGGCGCCATCGGCCTTCAGGTTCCAGAGGATGGTCATGCCCTTCACTGGCTTGTTCCTGTTGGCGCCTTCACAGCCGTCGCAGACCGGATTGGGGCCCTTGTCCGAGTGCAGGATGTCGACCACCTTGCCGGTCAGCGTGCCGTTGGCGGCCTCGGTGATCTCGACGATCGACTTCACCTTGCCGGTCTTGTCGTCGATGGTCTTCCAGCGGCCGGCGGCGCCGTCGGCGGCCTGGGCCGACAGGGCGGCCAGGCACAGCGGCAGTGCCAGCAGCAGGGTCTTGAAGGTGTTGCGCATGGTCCCCTCCCAGGGTTCATTCCGGCACGGTGCCGGTATGGGTCGACTGTATACCCATTCGGCGGGGTATGGGGAAGGGGGGCTTTGCAGGGCTGCGCCCTGCACCCACGGTAGTGCCGGCCGCTGGCCGGCAACCTCAACGGCAACGGCAAAAGCGACCATTCCGTGGGATGGCGGGGTGGGTCCGGTTGCGGGGGGCGCCGTAAACCCGTCCCTGGGGGCTTGGCCGCGGCATCCATGCCGCGGACACCCCCGCAACCGGACCCACCCCGCCTTCGACAGGTCTCCGCAATCTGTCGGAATGGCACGGCCTGCTCTTGGTGGGTGTCGACCTTGGTCGACACGTAGATCCATGCCATGCATGGATAAATCACGATTGAAAAACGCTCAACCGACCTCGTACAGCTCCAGCGGCAGGTCGTCGGGGTCGGCGAAGAAGGTGAAGCGGCGGCCGGTGTATTCGTCCACGCGGATCGGTTCGCAGGCCACGCCATGTGCGGCCAGGCGCTGGATGAACGGCTCCAGCGCGGCCACGCGGAAGGCGAGGTGGCGCAGGCCCTGGGCTTCCGGGCGGCTGGGCCGGGGCGGAGGGGAGGGGAAGGAGAACAGTTCCAGCTGGCCGCCGTCGGGCAGGGCCAGGTCCAGCTTCCAGGAGTCGCGCGCGCTGCGGTGGTTCTCGGCCAGCACGCGCAGGCCGAGGACGCGCACGTAGAAGTCCTTCGAGCGTGCGTAGTCACTGCAGATCAGTGCGGCGTGGTGGATGCCCAGCAGGGCGCAGGCGTCATCGCTCATTGCAGGGTGTCCAGCCAGCGCTGGGCGATCTTCTGCGCCAGCGGATAGGGTTCGGGGTCGTTGCGGTTGGTCAGCACGATCACGGTCAGGTGCTTGTCCGCATGGCGCACGATCACGTTGCGGAAGCCGATGCTTTCGCCACTGTGCCATTGCACCGGGCCATTCAGGCGCCAGCCGAAGCCGTAGTGCGGCACATCCGGTTCGGGTGTTGCCGTGGCCGGGCTGAACATCGCGCGGCGCGAGGCCTTCGACAGCAGGCGGTCGTCGTACAGCGCCGCATCCCAGCGGGCCAGGTCGTCCAGCGAGGAATAGATGCCGCCATCACCGAGCACTGCGCTGGTGGTGCTCTGGTCGGTGCGCTGCCAGTGACCGTCGATCTGGCTGTAGCCATAGGCGCGTGCGGCGACCGTGTCCACGCCATCCTGGTGGGCCACCGTATGCGCCATGCCCAGTGGGCGGAAGATGCGCTGCTGCAGGAAGCTCGCGAAATCCTGGCCGGAGGCGCGGCCGATGATCAGTGCCAGCAATGCATAGCCGCTGTTGCTGTAGCGATACTGCGTGCCAGGTGCGAAGTTCAGGCGGTCTTCGTGCGACAGCAGGGTCAGCACATCGGCGTCATGTACCTGGCGGGTGTCGTCAGGGGCCATCAGGTCTTCGTAGTCGAGCAGGCCGCTGGTATGTGACAGAAGCTGGCGCAGCGTGATGGCTGCGGCGGCGGGCGGCAACTCGGGCAGCCAGTGCCGGGCCGGCTGGTCGAGCCCAAGCCGGCCATCCTCCACCAGCAGCAGCACCGCCGCAGCGGTGAACTGCTTGCTGACCGAGGCCAGCCGGAAGTTGCTGGCCGCGGTGACCGTGGTGCCGTCCTCCACCACCGCCAGGCCGTAGCCGCGGCGGAATACCGGTTGCCCGTCGTGCAGTACCAGCACGGCGGCGCCGGGTACCTGGCCATCGTAGGCCTGCATCAGGCCGTCGATGCCCGCATCCGGTGGGGTCAGCACCGGAGCGGCGGAGGTGGCCAGCGGCAGCAGGCCCAGCACGACGGCGAACAGGGCGACGGCAGGACGCATGGCGGCTCCGGAAGGGTCAGGGTGACGGGGCGGGCGTAGCGCTGGCGGGCTGGGCCATCCAGCGTTCCATCTTGCGGTCCAGCACGTCCAGCGGCATCGAGCCGTCCTTCAGCAGTTCGGCGTGGAAGCGGCGCAGGTCGAAGGCGGTGCCCTGGCGTGCCTTGGCCTTGTCGCGCAGGGCGACGATGGTGGTCAGGCCGGCCACGTTGGACAGTGCCTGGCCGGGCTGGGCCATGATCCGCTCGACTTCGGCGTTGGCGTCATCGCTGCTCATGTCCACGGTCTTCTGCAGGTAGGCCACAGCCTGCTGCTTGCTCCAGCCCTGTGCGTTCACGCCGGTGTCGGCCACCACGCGGGCGGCGCGCAGCAGGCGCGAGTACAGGTAGCCGATGCGGTCGTAGGGATCGGTGTAGACGCCCAGGTCCTCGCCCAGCGTTTCCGCGTACAGGCCCCAGCCTTCGACGAAGGCGAGGTCGCCACCGAGGCGACGGAAGCGCGGCAGCTTGGCCAGTTCCTGCTGCAGGCCCAGCTGCACGTGGTGGCCGGGGATCGCTTCATGCAGGTACTGCACCGGCACGTTCCAGCGCTTGCGGCTGGGCAGGTCGCGGGTGTTCACGTACAGCACGCCCGGTTGCCCGGCCGGTGACGGCTGATAGGCCGCGGCGGCGGCGGTCAACGCACGCTCCGGTTCCACCGCGCGCACTTCGAGGGTGGACTTGGGCAGGGTGTCCAGTACCTGCGGCAGGCGCGCATTGACCTGCTGCTGCACCTGGCGGTAACGGTTGATCAGCGCATTGGCGTCGCCGTACTGGAACTGGCGGTCATTGCGCATGCTGCGCAGCAGCTTGGATGGCGTACCACGCAGCTTGGCATCCTTCATCACCGTGGCGATCTGGGCCTGCAGTTCCTGCACGCGCTGTTCGCCCAGCGCGTGCAGCTGCGCAGCGGTCTGGTCGCTGGCGGTGGTCTGCACGATCAGGTTGGCGTACCAGGCCTGGCCATCGGGCAGCGCGCCGAGGCCACTGCTGGCACGCGTGGCGGGCAGGTATTCGGTGGCGATGAAGCCGCGCAGGGCGCGGTAGGCCGGCATGATGCGCAGTTCGATCATGCGCTTGTACTCGGCGCTGATGCGCGCCTTGTCCTCGGCCGGGATGGTGTTCGGCATGGTGCGGATCGGCGACCAGAAGATGCTCTCTTCGGCGGTCGGCTTGATCACCGCATCCAGCTGCGGCAGCACTTTTTCCATCAGGTCGCGCGGCTGTACCACACCGGCCTTCATGCCCTGGCGCATGTTGTCGATGGCCTGGTCGAACAGCTCGGGAATGCCGAGCGAACGGCGCGACCAGGTGTCGTAGTCCTGCACGGTGTTGAACGGCTGCGCGCCGGCACCGGCACCGAGGATCGCCATGATGCTGCCGATGTTGTAGTACTGGCTGATCGGCATCATCCAGCTCGGGTAGCGCTCGGCGGCCAGCGAAGCGCGCGCGTCGCGCACGAAGATCTCGTAGCTGAGCAGGTCCTGGCCCTGCAGGCCGTCGCTGCCGAGTTTCTCGACCTTGCCCAGCCACTCGGTGGTGAAGTCATGCGACTGCTGGCGCCAGGCGGCGGACAGGATGTTGGGCAGCTGGTCGTTGTAGCGGGGCTCGCCCTGGAAGGTCGCCTGCAGCGGATTCAGCCGCATCGAGGCATCCCAGTATTCGTCATACAGGCGCTCCAGCTGCACCTGCTTGGGTACGGCACGGGCCGGTGCGACCGGGCGTGGCGCGGCGCGGCGCGCCGAACTGCCACGGGCCGGCGCGGTGGCGCGGGCGGGCCTGGCCTTGGGCTTGGCGGCCTGGCGGGTCTGCGCGGTGGCAGGGCGGCTGGCCTTCTTCTTCGCTGCTTCGGCCGACGGCACGGCACTGAACAGGAACAACGCGGCAATGGCGGCGGCCAGGACGCGGGGGGAATACGGCATCAAGAAGCTTCCGTGGAACACAGACCGTGGAGCTTGCACGATCCGCGCGCGTACGGCCAGCGTGAAGGCGCAGTCAGCTTGGTGGCGCTGGGGCTTCAGTCAGCCGCCGCGGCGGCGCGCAACGCCGCCGCGCGATCGGCGCCCAGATAGCGGGTGATAGCCCGCCGCATCAGGTACAGCAACGGAATCAGGGCAATCGCAAAGCCCATCTTGTACACGTAGTTGACGCTGGCGACTGCAAGGAACAGCGAGGTCGGCCAGTGCTGCGGGCCGAGCACGAAGGCGATCCAGATCACCACGAAGCTGTCCACGACCTGCGATATCGCGGTCGAGCCGGTCGCGCGCAGCCACACGTGGCGTTCGCCGGTGGCCTGGCGGATGCGATGGAACACCGCCACGTCGATCAACTGGCCGAGCAGGAAGGCCACCAGCGAACCGGCAATGGTCCACATGCCCTGGCCGAACACCGCCGCGAACGCGGCCTGGTAGTCGGGCACGCCGTGGCCGTCCATCGAGGTGACCCACCAGCTGGCCGGCGCCAGCGAGATGGCGGCGAAGGCGAACAGGAAGCCGTAGCCGATCAGCACCACCGCCAGCCACGAGATGAAGCGCACGCCGCGCTTGCCGAAGAACTCGTTGATGGTGTCGGTCATGATGAACACCACCGGCCACAACAGGGTGCCGGCGGTGAAGCTGAGCGAGCCGGTCTGGCCGAACAGGTTCCAGTTCAGCGGATCGATGCCGAGGGTGTCTTCCAGCGCGAAGATCTTCACCCCGATCAGCTCGGCCAGCACCGCGTTGCCGCAGAAAAATGCGGCCAGCACGATGAACAGCAGGACCGCGCGGTCCTGCAGCGGGCGCTCGACCGGCGCCGCGGTCATTCGCTGCGTTCGCCTGCGCGCGTGAACGGAACGCTGGACGGTGCGACGGCACCACCGGAAATGATGAAGCTCATGGCCTGGTCGACGGTCCAGTCGGTCGGGGTCAGCAGCTCCACCGGCACGATTTCCAGGTAACCCGAGGTCGGGTTCGGCGTGGTCGGCACGTACACCGCCGCCAGCTCACGGTCGGTGCCGTGTTCCTTGATGACGCGGGTGACCAGGCCGACCGACTTCATGTCGCGGTGCGGGAAGTCGATCAGCACCACGCGCTGGGTACTGCCCGGTTCGGTCTGCAGCATGTCCAGCAGCTTCTTGGCGCTGTCGTAGATGATGCTGGCCAGGGGAATGCGCTTGATGATCGCGCCGACCCAGCGCAGCAGGCGCTGGCCGAGCACGCGGCGGCTGGCCACGCCCACCGCCAGAATCACCAGCAGGGTAGCCAGCAGGGCGATGGTGTCCTGGATCCACTCGGCACGGACCCAGCCGAGGTAATGCGGGAAGCTTGTCGCGATCTGCTCGGAAAGCGGTACCACCAAGGGGCTGGAAATGCCCGACAGCAGCACGAACACGAACTTGACCACGACCCAGGTCAGCCAGATCGGCAGCAGGGTCAGCAGGCCGGTCAGGAACAGGCGCTGCAGGGAGGGGCGGGGGACCAGGGCGGGGGCTTCGAGCGACATGTGCGCATTGTAGCGGCCACCGCCGGTCGATTACGCTGGGGAATCGACTGCGGCAACGACACATGGAAGGGAAGCTGTGTTGAAGATTCTGCGCGGACTGGGCTGGACCCTGGCGGGCCTGCTGGTGCTGGCCATCGTGGTGTGGTGCGCATCGCGCATGTGGCCGGTGCCTGAATCACGCCTGCAGGCGCAGCAACGGCTGGAGGCACGCCTGCCGGCGGCCGGGCGCAATGGTTATGCGCTGCTGTGGACGTTGCCGTTCGACGATCTGGATGCCCGCCAGCGCGAGCAGGCGTTGGCCGAGGACGTGCGCCGTTGGGAGGCGGACCTGCAGGGCAGCAGCGGCGGCCAGACACACCTGGCGGCCAACCATGCCGAGCTGCGCTCGCGGCCCGGTGCCAGTTGCGGGCCGGCCGCCACCGGCTGCCTCGCCCAGGTCCGCGCGAACCCGCAACGCTTCGTGGACGCCCACGCCGGCCACCAGCAGTTGCATGCGCGGCTGGATCAGCTGGCCGAAGCGGACTACTTCATGTCGCCGTTCCAGCCGAAGGGCGACGGCATTCTGGTCCCGTTGCCGACCTATGGCCTGGTGGTGGATGCCACCAGCGCGCACGCGCTGGACTACGTGCAGGGCGATATCGACGGCGCACTGCGCGGCAGCTGCCGTGGACTGCTGCTGGGAAGGCGGCTGGTGCCGGGTAGCAGCTATCTGATCGAGAGCATCATCGGCGCCAGCCTGGTCCAGGCCAATGCCCAGCTGCTGGCCGACATGCTGGTCGAACTACCCGCCGGCCACCCGCTGCCAACGGAATGCGAACAGGCGCTGCAGCCGATGCGGGCCGACGAGCAGAGCCTGTGCCGGGCAATGCAGGGCGAGTATGCGATGAACCGCGCGGCGATCGAGACATCGGCGCGGGAGTTCGGCGGCGTGCTGGTGCTGGATCGCAGCAGCACCCTGGCCCGCGCGGCCGGCAATCTCGGCTGGGCCTGTGGCGCGGCAGCCACAGCGGCGCTGGAAGCGGATCGCCCGTTGCCAGTGCCGGCGCCACCGCAGCATGACTTCGGTTGCCTGTCGAACGTCATGGGCTGCGTGCTGACCGATATGGCCGCGCCGATCTATCCTGCCTATTCGTCACGGCCACAGGATGCCGCGGCGATGGTGCGGCTGCTGGGGGCGCAGCGTTGGCTGCGGCAGCAGACGGATGATCCGGTGGACGCACTGCAGCGGCTGCCGGTGCAGTTCCGCTCGCCGGTGCGGGCGCCGCAACTGTCGGCCGATGGCCGCCACCTGCAGGTGCCGCGTCGCTCTCCAGCGCGCAGCGCTGATGAGAACCCGTGGCTGTCGGTGCCGTTGCAGAAGGAATCGGCTTCGACTGCGGCGGGACGCGACTGAAGCGCGCTCAGCGTGCGTGTGGCTTCAACCGCAGGTAGACCTGCTTGCGCACCTGGGCGACCACCTCGCCGCTTTCATCGACGACATCATTGCTGAACCATCTCAGCACTTTGTCACCAGCGGCGGCTTCGGCGCGCAGTTCGTCCAGCAGTGCGTCGTCGATGCGGAACGAGGTACGCACGGTACCGCGGCCGGGCTTGAGGAAATCGATGGCACCGGCGCGGTCCCACACGTAGTAGTCACGGCCAAGGATATGCAGCAGGCCGAGCATCCAGAACGGATCGGTCATCGCGAACAGGCTGCCGCCGAAGTGGGTACCGACATAGTTCCGGTTCCAGGGCCGCAATCGCAGTTCGACATCGATCTGCCGGTAGTCGGGAGTGATGCGGGTGACGTGGATGCCGGTGAACAGGAACGGCGGCCAGAGGTTGATGCCGAAGCGGAACAGGCGGGCGTTCATGCGGGTCCGGGGCGCAGGGCGAGGTGTCCAGTCTAACCATTCGCATGCGTATGTTGCACCCCGGGCGAGCGTCCGCACGATTCGGGCGTGGTCCGGCGAATTGTAGAGTCGAGCTTGGGGTCATGCAGCTGCGTCAAGGAACCCTGGGGCGATGCATGCAGTCACTGAAGTCCAGAGTGGCCATTGCAGTCACTGCGCACTCCGATGAAGGACGGCCGGTGTGGCAGCGGGCTACTACGATCATCTGATCCGGAATGAGGAGGATGTTCGGCAACAGTCACTGTATGTACTGGCCAACCCCGTGCGCGCGGGCCTGACATCCCGGCTGGGAGACTATCCGCTTGCGTGGTGTCGCTGGCCGCTGGAATGAGGCGGAGGCAGTCGAGCAAGCTCGACTCTACAGGTGGTGTGCATATCCTGCCTCATGGGCCGTCGATGACATACCCGTCGCGCCCATTGGCCTTGGCCTGGTACAACGCGGTGTCGGCGCCTTCGACGAAATGGTGTGGTTGCAGATCGCCGTCAGGCACGCGGGTGAACACGCCGATGGTGAGGGTGACGGCACCGTCGCTGGCATCGCCGGGCGCCGGCAGCGCCCGCACGCATGCGATCAGGTCCTCGATCACCAGGCGCGCCCCCTCGGCTGGCGTATCCGGCAGCACCAGTGCGAATTCGTCACCGCCGTAACGTGCGGCCATGTCACGCGGGCGCCGCGCATGCGCGCCGATCAGGCGGGCGACATCGCGCAGCACGCGGTCGCCCACCTGGTGGCCATGGCGGTCGTTGTGGCGCTTGAAATGGTCGACGTCGATCAGCGCCAGGCTCAACGGCTTGCCACTGCGCCGGGCGGCATCGCATTCCTGCTGCAGCGACTGCTCGAAGCGCAGGCGGTTGCCAAGACCGGTCAGCGCGTCGCGGTTGGCCTGGCGGTGCCAGGCCGAGATCCGCCAGATCGCCCAGGCCAGCAACACCAGCAGAACGCCCAGCATGGCGGTAGCCGGCGCCCACCACAGGTCGCTTGCGCGCAGCAGCACCCAGCTCAGCAACGGCGCCGCCGGCAGTGATGCCAGCGCGGCCAGCCACGGCAGGCGCAGGCCGAGCAGGAGCACGCACAGCGCAACCACCACACCACTGATGGCGTGCTGCCAGAGGCGCGGCAGCAGGTCGATCTGCTTGTGCTGCAGCAGCATCGAGGCGATGTTGGCCTGGTACTCGCTGCCACTCATCCAGAACTCGCGGGTGGTCGGCGTCAACAGCCGTGGTGCGATGCCACTGGCGGTCATGCCGACGACGATGCGACGGCCGTGCAACATCGCCATGTCTACATGGCCATCGAGCACGTCCACGTAGGAAACCTGCGGCAGCCGCTCGGGCGGACCGGCGTAGCGCACCCGCACGTAGTCGTCGCGTCGCCATTGATAGGGCGAGCTCACCCCCGGATCGGGGTCGGGCAGGCCGCGCACAGCGCCCGCGGGGAGGCCCGCAAGGGCCAATCCGAGCGCGGGCCAATGGGCCATGCCGATGCCAGCGTGCAGGTAGACGCCGCGGGCGACACCATCGCCGTCCACTTCAACATCGGTGTGGCCGATGGCGGCGGCACTGGCCGCAATCTGCGGTACCGGCAGCATTTCCTCGGCCATGCGATCACCGGCCGCGGGCGCGGCCAGCACCGGCAGCACCACCCGGCCATTGCGGCGGATGGCCGCGGCCAGCGCCTCGTCCTGGCGGCTGTCGCGGCGGTCCGGCTCGGACAGCATCAGGTCCAGCGCGACGCGCTCGGCGCCGGCATCGGTCAGGCGATCCAGCAGGCGTGCGTGGATCGAGCGCGGCCACGGCCACTGGCCGATGCGCTGCAGGCTGCCTTCGTCGATCGCCACGATCAGCACGCTTGGATCGGGACGATAGTCCCAGTTGCCGACCATGGCATCGTAGGCGGCTTCATCCTGCCGCCACAGCCACTGGCCCTGGCTGGCGATCACGGTCAGCACGCCGGCCAGCAGCGCCAGCAGGATCCGCTTCGACCACGGCAGTGGCGAGCGCCTCATAACAACAGCCACAGCAGCAGGGCGCCGCCGCCAGCGCCGTAGCACAGGCGGCAGGGCAGCTTGATCTGCTGCGCAGGAGAGTACTCGCCTGCATGACCGTCATCGTCGATGTACTGCACGCGCACGTGCAGGGTGCCGCTCCAGGGCCGCTTGAAGCTGACCTGCGGCTCGACCACTGTCTCATCGACCAGCGGCGCCTTGAAGTCTCCGCGGCGATCGACCTGCACCCGATAGCGCTGGCCTTCGCTGCCCGCCTGCCAGCGCAGCGTCAGCTCGCCATGCGCGGCTTCCGGCGGCTGCAGCGCCGGATCAACCGGTTCATTGCTCAGCTGCAGCGGCAGCGCCTGGCCGTAGCGGCCCTGGTGGCCGTTGCCATCGCGCGAGGCCACGCGCCAGAAGTACTGGCCCGGCGGCAGTGGCTGCGCCAGGCGCAGGTCGGTGCCAGGGGTCGTCTGTTCCTGCAGCGGTTGCACGAAGCTCGGCTCGGCGGCGATCTGCAGTACGCTGCTGCGCGCGCCGGGGGCCTGGCTCCAACGGAAGCGCGGTCGGTCGCTGTTGATCGTCTGCCCATGCAGCGGGGCCACCGTCAGTGGCGGCGGCGGCTGGTCGCTGAGTTCGAAATCGGCGCTGGCATCCAGGCCTTCCACACCCTGTGCGTCGACAGCACGCAGCAGGATACGCAGCTGGCCGGGCGGCAGGTCGCCGATGGCCAGGTGGGTGTCAGCGGTGGTCGCGGCAAAGAGCAGAATTTCCGGTGTTGCGGCTTGTACCACTTCCACGCGGTAGTGTGCGGCGCCGGGAACCGCTTCCCAGGCCAGCAGGGTCGGCAGCGGCGCCAGCCGAAGTTGGTCGTTGCGCAGCGTCGGAGCGGGCAGCAGGGGAGAGACCGCAGCGGGGGCTGCGTCAGCGCTGCCGCTGCGGGTGGCCTGTCCCGGCCGGACCAGGCGCTGGCCGTGGGTGTTGCCGACCTGCACCTTGCCCTGCAGGACCTCGGTGGCCCCGACCTGGCCGGTGTCGCCGGCACTGACCCGGAATACGGTGCCGCGCACGCTGCTGGTGGCGGTGGGGGCATCGATGATGTAGCGCGATGCCGGACCGCGGGCCGGCGTCACCCGGTTGCTGGCGCGTCCCTGCTGCAGGCGCAGGCGGGTGTCGACCATGCCGGTATGGCCATAGCGGCTGAGTTGGTCCAGGCGCAGGCGCGAATGCTCGCGCAACTGCAGGCGCGAGGCATCGGCGAATTCAAGCGTGATGCTGGAGTCGCCTTCGGTCTGCACGGTATCGCCGATACGCAGCTGCTCGCCGGCCAGGACCGCGCGCGTGGCGCTGCCGTCGGCGCCAGACAGCTCGACCTTGCCACGCACGGACAGTACGCGGGCGGGCGCCGGTTCGATGCGCAGCCAGCTGATGGGGAAGCGCAGCAGCTGGCCGGGGGGCAGCTGGTAGGGATTGTCGATGCGGTTGTGCTGTTGCAGTTGCTGCCAGGGCACCGAAGGCTTGAGGTACAGGCCACCCAGGTCCCACAGGGTATCGCCGGGACGGACCCGGTAGTTCCAGTCCTGGGCACCGGCCAGACCCGGCAGCAGGAGGAGGGCGCAGAGCAAGGCACCCTGGAAGCGCATGGCGAACAACAGCGAGCGGACGAAGGTCACAGTTTGCAATCCCGGCAATGCGGGGGCGCAGCTGCAAGACCCCATGGCCCCGACCTCATCCCCCCGAACGGATCGTGGCGGCCGTACGGCCGCCATCCAGCGCATTATTGCCCGCGTTCAGTGCAGGGATTCTGAACGAAGCATGTTCCCGTTCAGAACAGCAGGGAGGCCATCCGGCGGCGGTACTGGCCGACCAGGTCCTCGTCGGAGATCACATTGAAGGCGTCGATCAGGGCCTTGCGCGGCAGTCCTTCTTCGAAGGTGCGGTCGATCCGCAGCATTTCCAGGAACTGCGCCAGCGCGGCCTCGTCGTGGCCGCCCAGCAGCAACTGCACGCCACGCAGGTGGCGGGCCTTGAGGTCGTTGCCATCGGCGGCAATGCGCGCGTCCAGCACCTCGGCCGCGGGCGCGTCCTTCAGTGCAGCGGCGAAGGACAGACGCGCGCGGGCGCGCACGGCGCGGTCGTCGGTGGCGAGGTTGGCGGGCAGGCCGTCGATCAGCGTGCCGGCCTCGTCCACACCGCCGATCTGCAGCAGGGCAAGGGCCAGATCGAGCTTCAGTTCATCCTTGTCCGGCTCGGCGGCGATCTGTGCGCGCAGCACGTCCACCTGTGCCTGCGGGTCCAGCGGTGCTTCGTCCTCGGCAGCGGTGTCACCGACGTCGGCCGGCACGATGCCGTGCTGGGCCAGGAACTCGCGCAACTGGCCTTCCGGAATGGCGCCGGGGAAGCCATCCACCAGCTGGCCGCCCTTGACCAGGAACACGGTCGGCACCGAGCGGATCTGGAAAGCCGCAGCGATCTGCTGCTCCTTGTCGACGTCGACCTTGGCCAGTTCGAAGGCGCCGTTGTATTCGGCCGCCAGCTTTTCCAGCATCGGGCCGAGGCTCTTGCACGGCCCGCACCAGGTGGCCCAGAAGTCGACCAGCACCGGCGTCTGCAGCGACTTCTGCAGGACTTCGGCCTCGAAGGTCGCAGTGGTGGCGTCGAATACGTAGGTCGTCTCGGTCATGGGAGAGGCATCGTTTGGCATCTGGAGACCGATTCTATGGTGACGATCGATGTCGGTCTCAACCCGGGCTGCGGCAAATACCCGACAATGCGGCCTTCCTGTCGCTGTTGTTCCGGAGCCTGCATGTCTTCACTGTCCCCGCTGTTGCGCCTGTCCGGGCTGATCGCCGCGCTGCTGTTCGTGCTGGCGGTGCTGGGTTTCGGCACCGGCCTGGAAGGTTATGCACAGGCGCGGCACCCGGTGGCCCTGCTGGGCGCGCAGGGTGTGCCGCACGCGCTGGCCTTCAATCTGCTGGGTTTCGTACTGCCGGGCCTGTTGGCGGTGGTCGTGGCCGAGTGCCTGCGCCGGCAGCTGCCGGCCAGCGCTGGCTGGGCGCCGCGGGTGGGCAGCCAGATGCTGTTGCTGGGCGGGCTGGCCTTCGCCGCGATGGGCTTGATGCCGCTGGATGTGGACGATCTGCACGGGCCGGCCAGCCAGCTGCACGCCAGTGCCTGGATGGTCTGGGTGCTGGGCTTCGTCGCCGGCACCCTGTTGCTGGGCATCTCGCAGCTGCGCCAGACGCACGGTCGCGCCCTGGGCGGGGTGGCGCTCGCCTGTGGCGTGCTGGCGGCGCTGGCTGCCTTTGCGCTGCAGGGTGTGCTGCCGGCACCACTGGCACAACGGCTTGCATTCGCCTGCTGGGCGGTCTGGCTGGCACTGGCCCTGCCGCTGTCGCGACCGCGCTGAGACCGGCTCCGGGCGCTGGCGGCGCCGGCGGTCGGCGGGCAGGATTGGAGACGTTTGCCGCACTGCGGTACGCTGTACCGCTTTGCCGCCGCATCCGCGTGTTCCATGACCAGCGCTGAAACCAACGCCTACGACCCGCAGCAGGTTGAATCCGCCGCCCAGAAGTACTGGGACGCCACCCGTGCCTTCGAAGTCGACGAGACTTCGGACAAGCCGAAGTACTACTGCCTGTCGATGCTTCCGTACCCGTCCGGTGCGCTGCACATGGGCCACGTGCGCAATTACACCATCGGCGACGTGATCAGCCGCTACAAGCGCATGACCGGCCACAACGTGCTGCAGCCGATGGGCTGGGACGCGTTCGGTCTGCCGGCGGAAAACGCCGCGATCAAGAACAAGACCGCGCCAGCGGCCTGGACCTACAAGAACATCGACCACATGCGCAGCCAGCTGCAGTCGCTGGGCTATGCCATCGACTGGTCGCGCGAGTTCGCCACCTGCCGTCCGGACTATTACGTCCACGAGCAGCGCATGTTCACCCGCCTGATGCGCAAGGGCCTGGCCTACCGCCGCAACGCGGTGGTGAACTGGGACCCGGTGGACCAGACCGTGCTGGCCAACGAGCAGGTCATCGACGGCCGTGGCTGGCGCTCCGGCGCCCTGGTCGAGAAGCGCGAGATCCCGCAGTGGTTCCTGCGCATCACCGACTACGCCCAGGAACTGCTGGACGGCCTGGACGAACTGGACGGCTGGCCGGAATCGGTCAAGACCATGCAGCGCAACTGGATTGGCCGTTCCGAAGGTCTGGAAATCCAGTTCGACGTGCGCGACGTCGATGGCAGCGCGCTGGACCCGCTGCGCGTGTTCACCACCCGTCCGGATACCGTGATGGGCGTGACCTTCGTGTCGATCGCCGCCGAGCATCCGTTGGCGTTGCATGCGGCGAAGAACAACCCGGAGCTGGCGGCGATGCTGGCCGACCTGAAGCAGGGCGGCGTGTCCGAGGCTGAACTGGAAACCCAGGAAAAGCGCGGCATGGACACCGGCCTGCGCGCGCTGCATCCGGTCACCGGCGAACCGGTGCCGGTCTGGGTCGCCAACTTCGTGCTGATGGGCTACGGCACCGGCGCGGTGATGGCCGTCCCGGGCCATGACCAGCGCGACAACGAAGTGGCCAACAAGTACGGCCTGCCGATCAAGCAGGTGATCGCGCTGAAGGATGCGCGCACTGAAGAGGAGCGCAACTGGGACGGCAGCCGCTGGCAGGACTGGTACAGCGACAAGAGCCGCGCCTTCGAACTGGTGAATTCGGCCGAATTCGACGGCCTGGACTTCCAGGGCGCCTTCGAAGCCCTGGCCGAACGTTTCGAGCGCAAGGCCCAGGGCCAGCGCCGGGTCAACTACCGCCTGCGCGACTGGGGCGTGAGCCGCCAGCGCTACTGGGGCTGCCCGATTCCGGTGATCTACTGCGCCAAGTGCGGTGCGGTGCCGGTGCCGGAAGAGCAGCTGCCGGTGGTGCTGCCGGAGGACGTGGCGTTCTCGGGTACCGGTTCGCCGATCAAGACCGATCCGGAATGGCGCAAGACCACCTGCCCGGACTGCGGCGGCGCGGCCGAGCGCGAGACCGACACCTTCGATACCTTCATGGAGTCGAGCTGGTACTACGCCCGCTACACCTCGCCGGGTGCCCGTGATGCCGTCGACAAGCGCGGCAACTACTGGCTGCCGGTCGACCAGTACATCGGCGGCATCGAGCACGCGATCCTGCACCTGATGTATTTCCGCTTCTACCACAAGCTGCTGCGCGACGCGCGGATGGTGGACAGCAACGAGCCGGCGCGCAACCTGCTGTGCCAGGGCATGGTGATCGCCGAGACCTACTACCGCCCGAACCCGGACGGCTCGAAGGACTGGATCAACCCGGCCGATGTGGAAGTGCAGCGCGACGAGCGTGGCCGCATCACTGGCGCCACCCTGATTGCCGACGGCCAGCCGGTGGTGGTCGGTGGCACCGAGAAGATGTCCAAGTCGAAGAACAACGGCGTGGACCCGCAGGCGATGGTCGGCAAGTACGGCGCCGACACCGTGCGCCTGTTCTCGATGTTCGCCGCACCGCCGGAACAGTCGCTTGAGTGGAACGAAGCCGGCGTGGATGGCATGGCCCGCTTCCTGCGCCGCCTGTGGGCGCAGGTGCAGAAGCATGCCGCCGACGGTGCTGCGCCGGCACTGGATGTGGCCGCACTGGATGCCAACCAGAAGGCGCTGCGCCGCAAGACCCACGAGACCATCGGCAAGGTCGGCGACGACTATGGCCGCCGGCACAGCTTCAACACCGCCATTGCGGCGGTGATGGAGTTGATGAACGCGCTGGCCAAGTTCGAGGACGGCAGCGAGCAAGGCCGCGCGGTGCGCCAGGAAGCGCTGCAGGCCATCGTGCTGCTGCTGAACCCGATCACTCCGCATGCCAGCCATGCCCTGTGGCAGGTGCTGGGCCATGGCGAGACGCTGCTGGAAGACCAGCCGTTCCCGCAGGCTGATGCCGGCGCGCTGGTGCGCGATGCGCTGACCCTGGCCGTGCAGGTCAATGGCAAGCTGCGTGGCACCATCGAGGTGGCGGCCGATGCCGCGCGCGAGCAGGTCGAGGCGCTGGCACTGGCCGAGCCGAACGCGGCCAAGTTCATGGAAGGCCTGACGGTGCGCAAGATCATCATCGTCCCGGGCAAGATCGTGAACATCGTCGCCGCCTGATGTACCCCGCACCGGCCACCTGTGCGGTGGCCGGTGCCTTTCCGGTGCAGGGCAGCGCACTTGATGGCCCTGCATTCACGCGGCTTCGGGCACGCTGTGTGTTGCCGTGATCGCCCGGCTCCGCCAGACTGTCTCCATGACCCGAATCCTGCTTGCCCTCGTTCTTGTCCTCGGCCTCGCCGGCTGCGGTTTCCATCTGCGCAACAAGCTGATGCTGCCGACCGATACGGCGCCGGTGAAGGTGGTCTCCACCGCCCCGTACAGTGAACTGGTCAAGCTGCTCAACCGCAGCCTGCTGGCGTCCGGTGCCAAGCTGGCCGATGAGGACAGCAAGGAACCCAGTACCCAGCTGCAGGTGCTGTCCGAGCGCTGGGGCGACCTGCCGATCGCCATCGACTCGCAGGGCCGCGCGCAGGAGTACAGCCTGCGCTATGCCGTGATCTTCATCTTCCGTCGCGAGGATGGCAGCGAGCTGGTGCCGCAGCAGGTGATCGAGCTCTCGCGCGACTATGTGTCGCCGCCGACCGACGCCACTGGTACCACCACCGAACGCGAGATCCTGGCCGATGAACTGCGCCGCGAAATGTCGGCGTCGATCATCCGCCGCATCGACAGCGTGGTCCGTGCCGAGATCGAGAAGGGTGGCAGCCTGTCGGCACCGAAGGCCAAGCCAGTGGAAGGTGCGGTGCCGGCCGAGCCGGTCCCCGCAACCAAGCACTGAGCCGCTGCGATGGAACTGCGTCCGGAGCAGCTGGCCAGCCAGAGCGCTGATACCGCGCTGGTGCCGGTCTACCTGATTGCCGGCCCGGAAACCCTGCGCGTGCTGGAGGCGGCTGACGCCATCCGTGCGCGGGCGCGTGCCGCCGGCATCGGCGAGCGCGAGGTGTTCGACGCAGATGGCCGCGATTTCGACTGGAACCAGCTCGACGCCAGCTTCAACGCGCCCAGCCTGTTCAGTGCCCGCCGCCTGGTCGAGGTGCGCCTGCCCAGCGGCAAGCCGGGCAAGGACGGCGCCGAGGTGATCAGCCAGTTCTGCGCCAATCCGGCGCCGGACGTGGTGCTGATGATCACCGCCAACGAATGGAGCAAGGCGCACCAGGGCAAGTGGGCCGAAGCGGTCAACCGCATCGGCGTGCTGTCGGTGGCGTGGGCGATCAAGCCGCACGAACTGCCGGACTGGATCGAGCGCCGACTGCGCGGCAAGGGCCTGCGCGCGGACCCGGCCGCCGTGCAGCGCCTGGCCGAGCGGGTGGAAGGCAACCTGCTGGCCGCCGCCCAGGAAATCGACAAGCTGGCGTTGCTGGCCGATGGCCAACCGCTGGACGTGGAACGGATGGAATCGCTGGTGGCAGATGCCGCCCGCTATGACGTATTCCGGCTGGTGGAGGCCACCTTCTCCGGCCAGCCGCCGGCGGTGCTGCGCATGCTGGCCGGCCTGCGCGGCGAAGGCGAGGCGGTAGCCGCGCTGATGCCGATGGTGATCCGAGAGTTGCTGGCCGGGGCCGGCCTGGCCCGGGTGCAGGCCCGTGGCGGCAATCTGGCCGCCGAGATGAAATCACGCGGCATCTGGGAATCGCGACAGGCGCCGTACAAGCGCGCGCTGCAGCGGCACCCGGAAAGCAAGCGTTGGGAGCGTTTCGTGGCGGAAGCGGGACTGGTCGACCGTATCGCCAAGGGGCGGGCCGACGGCGATGCCTGGCTGGCGCTGGAGCGCCTGCTGGTGGCCGTGGCCGAACCGCGTGCCGTGCGCCTGCTGGCGCGGGCCTGAGCGATGAGCCTGCGGATCTATTACGGGGGCACCTTCGATCCGGTGCACCTCGGGCACCTGGCGATCGCGCGTGCCGCCCGTGACGAACTGCAGGTTGCCGTGCGCATGCTGCCGGCGGCCGATCCTCCACACCGTGCGGTGCCTGGTGCCACCGCCGAGCAGCGTTGCAGCATGCTGTCGCTGGCCATCGGCGATGAACCCGGACTGCTGCTGGACCGCCGCGAGCTGGATCGCGCGGCACGCTTCCCCGGTCGGCCGTCCTACACCGTGGACACCCTGCGCGAGCTGCGCGGCGAGCTGGGCCCGAGCCGGCCACTGGCCTGGCTGGTCGGCGCCGACAGCCTGCTGGGCCTGACCCGCTGGCACGAATGGGAGGCCCTGTTCGGGTTGGCCCACTTCGTGGTGGCTGAACGGCCTGGCAGCCCGCTGCGGGTCGCGGTCGATGGCGAGCTGGGCCGTGCGCTGGAAGGGCGCTGGGCCGACAACGAGCAGGCCCTGTTCGCCAGCCCGGCCGGCCGCATCCTGCGCCTGCACCACCCGCTGCGCGAGGAGTCGGCCAGCGCCGTGCGCTCGCAGATCGCCGCTGGCGGGCCCTGGCGCGCACTGCTGCCACCGGCCGTGGCGGACTATGTGGCTGCACACGGGCTGTACCGCCCGGCCAGGCCGTGAATGGCGCAGCGGCGCCATCCCCGTATAATCGCCCCCACGTTTATCGAGTCGATTCACTTTGAGCAACCAGACCCAGCCCCAGACCATCAAGGTCGATCTGCCCAGTCCGCCGCCGTCCGTGCCGGAACTGCTGGCCAGCGTCCGCCAAGCCACCGAAGACCTGAAGGCCAAGGACCTGGTCGAGATCGACGTGCGCGGCCGGTCCAGCGTTGCCGACTACATGATCGTGGTTTCGGGCACTTCGACCCGCCACGTCAAGTCGATTGCCGATGAAGTCGTGCGCTTCGCCAAGAACATCGACGTGATGCCGCTGGGTGTGGAAGGCGAGCGCGAAGCCGAGTGGGTGCTGGTCGATCTGGGCGACGTGATCGTCCATGTGATGCTGCCACGCGTGCGTGAGTTCTACGCCCTCGAGCGCCTGTGGACCGTCGGCGACCAGCCACCGTCCAGCGACGACGAAGTGGCCTGAGCCACGCGTTGATGCATCCCTTCGACGGCGCCGATGGTGCCGTCGACGTTTTGGAGGACCGTTGATGAAAGCCCGCCTGATCGCCACCGGTGAACGCGCGCCCAGCTGGGTGGCGCAGGGCTTCGCCGAATACCAGAAGCGGTTGTCGCACTGGCTGCCGTTCGAACTGGTGGAAATCGAGCCCGGCCTGCGCGGCAAGGGGCGTGATCCGCGCCGTGCCACTGAAGATGAAGGCAAGCGGGTGATCGCTGCGCTGCCGAAGAATGCCTATGTGGTGGCGCTGGACGTGCCCGGACGCCAGCTCAGTTCGGAACAATTGGCGCAGCGCCTGGAACACTGGCGCGGGCAGGGCAGGGACCTGGCATTCCTCATCGGCGGTCCGGAAGGGCATTCGCCGGAAGTATCCGCGCTGGCCGACGAGAAGTGGTCGATCGGACCGCTGACGCTGCCGCACATGCTGGTGCGCCTGGTGGTAGCCGAACAGCTGTACCGGGCTGCCGCAATGATTGCCAATCACCCCTACCATCGCGCGTGAAGAGTGGTTATACTAGTCGTCTGCCCGAATAGCTCAGCCGGTTAGAGCACTTGACTGTTAATCAGGGGGTCGTTGGTTCGAGTCCAACTTCGGGCGCCACCTTGAAAAACCTGCATCGCGAGATGCAGGTTTTTTTTTGCGTCTTTGTAGCGTCGAGGTTGCGCGACTGCTGTTGTGGAGCCGAGCCATGCTCGGCTGCTGCGGATGAACCAGCCGAGCGTGGGCTCGGGTCTACAGCGCGAGATTGCCTCGCCAGAACGCGACCAGCGTGGCGATCGCTACGATCAGGATCGCACCGAACAGCACCCACTCCCAGCGCGTGAACACACGCTCGCCGCGCTGGCGCCGGGTCAATGCAAACAACGCCACGCCGGGCACGTACAGCAGTACCGACAGCAGCAGGTTGTCGAGGCCGCCGGCATATACCAGCCACAGCGCGTAGGCGCTGGCCAGCAGTGCGACCCCAAAATCGCGCCAGCGCACGACGGGTTCACCGGCATAGGCCTGCCCACGCCAGGCCAGCTGTACGCCGAATGCCGTGGACAGGAAGTAGGGGACCAGGCTCATCGACGCGGCCAGCAGCACCAGCCCGGTGTAGCTGCCGGAATTGACCAGTACCAGCAGCAGGAACAGCTGGATCAACCCATTGCTCAACCAGAGCGCATTGGCCGGAACGCCGCGCGCATTCTCGCGGCCGAGGAAGGCCGGCATGGTGCCGTCGCCGGCCGCGGCGTACAGCACTTCGGCGCACAGCAGCACCCAGGCCAGCAGCGCACCGAGCACGGAAATGATTGAACCGACGATGATCACCGTGGCGCCCCATTCGCCGACGATCGCGCGCAGTACATAGGCCATCGACGGATTGGGCAGCCCGGCCAGTTCGGCCTGTGACAGCACCCCCATCGACAGCAGGCTGACCAGCACCAGCAGCAGCCACACGCCGAGGAAACCGATCACCGTGGCGCGGCCAACGTCGGCACGGCGCGCGGCACGTCGCGAATAGATACTGGCGCCTTCGATGCCGATGAACACCCACACGGTCACCAGCATCATGCCGCGCAACTGCTGGCCGAGGTCGCCGAGCGCGGGTGTGCCGAGGAAATCGGCGCGGAACACCTCCATGCGGAAGGCGCCGGCGGCCAGGACCAGGAACAGCGCGATCGGCAGCAGCTTGGCCACCGTCACCAGGCCGTTGACGATGGCGGCAGTGCGCAGGCCGCGCAGCACCAACAGGTGTACGGTCCACAACAGCAATGACGAAGCGGCCACGGCGGCCGGGGTATTGCCTTCGCCGAACACGGGCATGAAGTGGCCGAGGCCACTGAAGATCAGCACGAAGAAGCTGGCGTTGCCGAGCACCGAGGCGACCCAGTAGCCCCACGCAGCGGAGAAGCCGATGTAGTTGCCGAAGCCTTCGCGCGCATATGCGTAGATGCCGGTATCGAGATCAGGCCGGCGGTTGGCCAGGGCCTGGAACACGAAGGCCAGCATCAGCATGCCCGCGCCGCTCAGGGCCCAGCCGATCAGCGCCGCGGCCGGGCCGGCGCTGCGCGCCACGTTCTGCGGCAATGAAAAGATGCCGGCGCCGACCATCGAGCCAACCACCAGTGCAGTCAACGCGGGCAGGCCCAGGCGTTGCGAAGTTGCGGCCATGCAGATCCCCTGCGGCGGTGATGCCGCGTGCACACGGTAGCCATGTGCCCGTGAACATGCCTGCAAGGGGCGGAACGACGAAGGCCCGGGCAGCTGCCCGGGCCTTCGAAGTTGCTGCGTTGAAAGGTGTTGCCTGTATTACTTGAAGGTGTACTTGGCACCGACGGTGAAGTAACGGCCCAGCGCACCAGAGAAGTGCATCGGGTTGTAGTTCACGCCGCCATATGTGGTCGGATCGAGAGGAGCGATACGGTCGAATACGTTGGCCACGGAGGCGTTGAGTTCGAAGGCGTCTGTAATGTTCCAGCGCCCCGACAGGTCGAACGTGGTGAAGGAGGAGATCTTCGTCACCGGCGTGCCATCTGCATAGAACGCCTGATACGTGCCGCCGCGCTTATCGGTGTTATCCATCTTGCCGATGTAGTTGGCAACGCCGCTGACGCTCCACGGCCCCTGCCGCCAGGTGGTACCGAAGTTGATCTTGTCCTTCGGCGTGCCGATGCAGTTGGTGACGTCGCAGTTGCCGTGGGTGCCGGCATAGTCGACGGTCTCGGTGCCCTCGGTTCGCTCGAACTTCAGGATATGGCTCCATTGCAGGTCCAGTTCCAGCTGGCCAGGGCCGATGTCGAACGTTTGGCGGATATCGGTATCGATGCCCCGAACACGCGAGGAATTGGCATTCACATACGCTGTATTGACCGCCAGGATGTTGCCGCTGTTGGGCACGCCACCGATGTTGTTGATGTCACGTACGACGTTGCCGGCCCTGATCGCTGCCGTAGTGCTGCCCTGGGCGATTTCATTGGTGCGCTTGATCTGCCATGCATCGACTGTCATCGAAGTCGAAGACGTTGGTTGCAGCACGATGCCCACAGAGTAACTCTTGGATTCCTCCGGCTTCAGATCCTTGTTCGGGCGGGTGATGATCGCCACCGTGCGGGCAGGGACATTGCATTCGGTAGGGTCAATTTCGCAGCGCAGCGGGTCGGTTGCGTTCGAGAATGCAGCCAGACCACCGTCACCGTTTTCGGCGGGGTTCGGCGCGCGGAAACCTTCGGCATAGCTGGCCCGCAGAGCGATCCAGTCGGCCGGCGTCCATTTAACGCCGAGCTTCGGTGTGGCTTTGCCTTCTCCGCTTTCGTACTTGTCGTAACGCAGCGCGCCTGACAGTTCCAGCTGTTCCAGGACCGGTGCGGACAGTTCGACGTAGCCAGCGTAAACGTTCTGCGTGCCGTCATAGGCAGAATAGCCCAAGCCGATGATGTCACCCGTATCGGTGTAGGTCTGCGGCGTCAGGCTGTTGCTGGTCTTGCGCCATTCGGTGCCGATCGCCAGGCCCAGTGGGCCGCCCTTGAGATCCATCAGGCTGCGCGACACGGTGAAATCGAACATATCCAGACCGGATTTTGCACGTGCGCTGATGGTCGGTGAGATGTAGTCGTAAAGCGCCTGCGAGTTCAGATTGGCGTTGTCACCGATGCGCCACACGCCGCCTGCGCAGTTCGGGTTGCCCAGTGCGCACTGCACAGCGCTGTAGCGTAGGAAGCCGGTGCGCTTGTTGACCAGGTCGGTTGCCGAATGTAGATAGGCGGTATCGTAGCTCCAGTCACCCCAGTTTCCCTTGACACCGACCAGGAATCGGTTGAACTCGTTGGTGTTGTTGGTTACACGCGGACCGACATCCCATGCTGCATAGCGCAGCCTGGACGCTTGGCCGGGGATCGGATTGTCAGGATGGTCCGGGCCAAGCACGGTGGCTTTGGACCCACTGTTCGCTGTGACTACGCCACCTGGGAAACCCCAGGTGCCGGCCGCGCCCGATGGCGTGTTGCTGAAAATCGTTTCCTTCTTCGAGTAGCCGATTTCGGTGTAGATCTCGCCGCCTTCACCAAACGCGAAAGTGGCGCGACCGAACACGTTGATGTACTTCTCTTCCGGGGTCAGGTCGCGATACTGCTGTGCCGGATCCCACAGGCAGCCTTGAGCCTGTGCACTGGCGTCTGACTGGCCAGGAATGGTGGTGAGGTTCGCACAGCCCGGCAGCGCAACCAGGAAGGCAGGGTTTTCCTCGGTTGCATTGCGGTCGTCGAACACAGAACCATTGGGGCCAACGCCGCCTGCCGTGCCATTGGACAGATACGCGCCGCCTAGGAACTGCGAATCGGCTGCATCGTAGCCCCACGGGCGAGTATCGCCGGTTCCGATCCACTTGCGGTTCTTGCGATCGCTGATCTTGATGGCATCGGTCTTGCCGACGTCCAGGCTGAAGAATGCGTTCCAACCATCGCTGGCCAAGTCGCCGGTACCAGCGGTAAGGGTTGCCTTCTTGGAATCTCCATCGCTGTCGCCGGACAGACCATACGACGCACGCAGGATGGCGCCCTGAAAGTCACTGCGCAGGATGATGTTGACTACGCCTGCGATGGCGTCGGAGCCATAGATCGCCGAGGCGCCGTCTTTCAGTACTTCCACACGCTCGACGGCATCAAGCGGAATGGTGCTGAGGTCGGTGAACACCTTCTGGCCGTCATCAGCCAGGCCGTAGGTCGCCATGCGGCGGCCGTTCAACAGCACCAGCGTGGAACCCGCACCGAGGCCGCGCAGCGAAATGCCGGCGCCACCGCCTGCGAAGCCGTTGCCGAAAGTCTTGGGAATCGAGCCTGCACCGTCAGCGGTGATGGTCTGCAGATACTCCGCCAACGTGGTCTTGCCCGTACGGTCGATTTCCTGGCGGGTCACCACCTGCACCGGCGACGGTGTTTCGGTGTTGGTGCGCGGAATGTTTGAGCCCGTGACCGTGATGCGGTCGAGGTTGGTGGCCTTCTCCTGCTCCTGCGCGAAGGCGGAGTTGGAAGCTACCGCGCCAACCAGCAGCAGCGTGCCGCCGGTAAGGATATGGGTGATGGACGATGCCAGGGTGGTGCGGCGGCGGCTGGCGGGCCGTTGGATCAGGTGTTTCACAGCTTCTCTCCTAACTGGAAAACCATAGCGTTGAGGGCTGTCTCCGGAAGGTTCCGGGACGGGCCAATCTAGGTTTCCGATGGGTGACGAAGCAGTGAAATTTTGCTTAATTCGTAACGCCTGACTGCTGGCTTTGCCGAGTCTGTCTTTTCGCGTGTGAAAGCCGGCCCGACGGGTCGCCGGGCCGGCCCGGAACGATCACTCCGGCAGCGAGAACTGCACTGGCACCAGGCCGATGGCCGGGACCGCTACGCCATCACGCTGGGCCGGTTCGAAACGCCAGCGCTTCAGCACCTGCTGGCGCGCGGCCTGGTCCAGGCTGCGCGAGCCACTGCTGCGCTCGATGCTGACCATGACTGGCTGGCCGCTGCTGTCGACTTCCACCCGCAGCAGCACCGTGCCTTGCTCATGATTGCGCAGGGCCGGCACCGGATAGGTGGGTGGCGGTGCACTGCGGTATTGCAGCTGCGCTCCGGCCAGCGGTGCAGCACTGTCGATGCTCGGCGCGAGCTGTGGCGGGGCCGGTTCGGCCGCTGGAAGTGCGATGCCCTGGGTTTCCTCCACGGTCGCGGTGGGAGCGGGCAGGGGCGGCGTTGCCGGCTGTGCATGCGGCTTCGGCACGACCCGAGCGATCTCCTTTGGGTCCAGTTTCGGCGGTGCCGGCGGTGGGGGGATCTTCTCGATCAGCCGTACCGTGGTCTTGTCGCGCGGGACCTGTACGGCCTGGTAGGTCGCCGGTATGAGCAGCAGCAGGAATGCGAGCAGATGCAGGGCGATGGCCGCGCTCCAGGCGGCAACGCGGGCGGGGTCGAAGTGCGGGGATGCAACGGGATACGTACGAACCATGGTCCACCTCCATGCCAGTGACGAAGTCCTCAACGCACCAGGGCCCGTGGCGGGGTTGCCGCACGCGGCTGGCAGTGCATCAGTAGCGCGGCATGGCGGCCACTGCCTAGAGGCAGGGGCGGCATCGTTGGGCTGGCCTTCAGCCAGCACCGGTGGTGCGCATGAAAAAAGGCGGGCCCCCTGCGGGACCCGCCTTCGTTGGCGGTGCTGGGCGCGATCAGCGGCCCAGTTCGAACACCACGTCCAGGTTGACCGAGACCGTCGATTCGCCCGGCGCGACCGTAGTGGCCTTGTCCATCGCCGCACCGGCGGACATCGTCCGCATCATCGGCATCGGGCGGAAGCCGCCGTTGCTGTTTTCGGAGATGCTGACGATGCGGCGCACCTGCAGCCCCAGTGATTTCGCATAGGTCTGGGCGCGGGCCTGGGCCTTCTTCAGCGCAGCCAGGCGGGCTTCGTCATAGACCGGTTCCGGCTGGTCGATCTCGAAGCTGGGGCCATTGATCTGGTTGGCGCCCTGTGCGGCCAGTGCGTCCAGCACCTTGCCGAGCTTGGCGATGTCGCGCACCTTCAGGCTGACCGTATTGTTGGCCTGGTAGCCGGTGATCTTCGGCGCTTCGTTGTCGGCATAGCGGTACTGCGGATTGAGGCTGATGCCGCTGGTCTGCACGTCACGCTCGGCGATGCCGGCGGCCTTGATCGCGGCCAGCACCTTGTCCATCTGCTGGGCGTTCTGGCGCATGGCGCTGTTGCCATCGGCAGCCTGGGTGACCACGCCGGCCGACAGGGTGGCCACGTCCGGTACGCGGGTGGCTTCGGCATTGGCCGAGATGTTCAGCAGCGTGCCTTCGGCCGGGGCGGCGATCGACGGCGACGACGGGGCGGCATGGGCAGTCATCGAGGTTCCAAGGGCGAGGGACAGGGCAAGCAGCAGCGGGGTGGCGGTCAGGCGCATGGAGAACTCCTTGTTGTGCCGTTGAGGGTGGTGTCGTAGCGATGAACGCGCTGTGAGCCCGTTCGGGGTTGAACGCGTTCCGTAACGGGTTGCCGACGATTCAGGTGGCGGCCTCAGGTTATGCTGTGCCGATGCTCTATCTTGCTTCCCGCTCCCCCCGACGCAACCAGTTGCTGGCCCGACTCGGACGCCCCTTCCAGGCCCTGGACCTGGAGGTCGTCGAGCAGCGCGCGCCCGCTGAAAGCGCCGAACAGTATGTATGCCGGGTCGCCGCCGACAAGGCGCGCGCCGGCCTGGCCCGGGTGCTGGCCGATGATCCGCAGGCGCGGGTGCTCGGCTCGGACACCGAGGTGGTGCTGGACGGTGAAGTGTTCGGCAAGCCGGCCGATCCCGCCGACGCGCGGGCGATGCTGGCCCGGCTGGCCGGGCGCACCCATCAGGTGATGACCGCAGTGGTGGTGGTGGCTGCGGACGGGCTGGACAGTGAGCTGGTCATTTCCGAGGTGACCTTCGCGCCGATCAGCGCCGCCGACATCGCTGCCTACGTGGCCACCGGCGAACCGCTGGACAAGGCCGGGGCCTATGCCATCCAGGGCGGGGCCGAGCGCTGGATCGAACATCTTTCCGGCAGCTACTCCGGCGTGATGGGACTGCCGCTGCTGCACACCGATCGTCTGCTGGCGCGCTGCGGCGTGCCGGCCCCAACTGCTGATGCCGCCAGGGAGGCTGCCGATGTCTGAGGAAATCCTGGTCAATGTGACCCCGCGCGAGACCCGGGTCGCAGTGATCGAAAACGGCATGCTGCAGGAGCTGCATATCGAGCGCGGCTGGCGCCGGGGTGTGGTCGGCAACATCTACAAGGGCAAGGTGCAGCGGGTCATGCCCGGCATGCAGGCGGCCTTCGTCGAGGTCGGGCTGGAGCGCGCTGCGTTCCTGCACGCCAACGACGTGGTGCGGCCGGCGCCGGTGGCCAGCGCCGACACCGAGAACACCACGCTGCCACCGCCGTCCAGCGTGCCCATCGTCGAGCTGCTGCGCGATGGCCAGGACATCGTGGTACAGGTGGTGAAGGACCCGATCGGTACCAAGGGGGCGCGCCTGACCACGCAGATCAGCATCCCCTCGCGTTACATGGTGCTGCTGCCGCAGTCCAAGGTGGTGGGCGTGTCGGCGCGTATCGAGGATGAAGGCGAACGCGCGCGGCTGAAGGCGCTGGTGACCGAACTGTCGGCCCAGCATGGCGGCTACGGCTACATCGTGCGTACCAATGCCGAGGGGCAGCCGGCCGAGGCCATTGCCGAGGACATCGCCTACCTGTCGCGGGTCTGGAACGTGGTCGAGCGACGGGGCCGCGAAGCGCCTTCGTGCAGCAACATCTATGAAGACCTGAGCCTGCCGCTGCGTTCGGTGCGCGACCTGATCCGCAAGGACGTGGACAAGGTGAAGGTGGACTCCAAGGAAACCTTCGCGCAGCTGCAGGCGTTCGTGGCCAAGTACATGCCGGTGCTGGCCGAGAAGCTGGAACTGTATTCGGGCGATCGCCCGATCTTCGACATGTTCGGGGTGGAGGACGAGATCGGCCGCGCGCTGGACAAGCAGGTGCCGCTGAAATCCGGCGGCTACCTGGTGATCGACCAGACCGAGGCGATGACCACCATCGACGTCAACACCGGTTCGTTCCTCGGCCAGCGCAACCTGGAAGAGACGGTGTTCCGCACCAACCTGGAGGCCGCGCAGGCGGTGGCCCGGCAGCTGCGGCTGCGCAACCTGGGCGGCATCATCATCATCGATTTCATCGACATGGACGATGCCGAGCATCGGCGCCAGGTGCTGCGCACCCTGGAGAAGGCGCTGGCCCGCGACCATGCCAAGACCACGGTGTACGACTTCTCGCCGCTGGGCCTGGTGGAGATGACCCGCAAGCGCACGGTGGAAAGCCTGGAGCGCCAGCTGTCGGAAACCTGCCCGCAGTGCAGCGGCCGTGGCAGCATCAAGACCACCGAGACGGTGACCTACGAGATCTTCCGCGAGATCACCCGCGCGGTGCGCCAGTTCGATGCGGCGCGCCTGCTGGTGATTGCTTCGACCAAGGTTGTTGCGCGCATTACCGACGAGGAGTCCTCGGCGGTGGCCGAGCTGGAAGAGTTCCTCGGCAAGAGCATCCGTTTCCAGGCGGACGAGCAGTACCTGCAGGAGCAATTCGATGTCGTTCTGCTCTGACCCTCGCCGGCTGCAGGCCGGCGGTGGCCGATGAGCGCGCCGCCGCGCCTGCGACTGCGAAGGATCCGCCGTCATTTCATTGCCGCCTGCGCGGTGGGCCTGGTCGGGCTTGCACTGCTGGTGGGCACCCTCAGCCAGCTGCTGCCGCTGGCCGAGCGCCATCCCGACAGGATTGCCGCCTGGCTGAGCGAACGCGCTGGCCAGCCGGTGCGTTTCGACCAGCTGCAGACCGCCTGGACCCGGCGCGGCCCGCTGCTGCAGCTCAAGGGCCTGCGCATCGGCGCCGGCCAGGGCCTGGCGATCGGCGAGGCCGAAGTGCTGGTATCGATGTACAGCGGCCTGTTGCCTGGCCGGTCGCTGACCGAGCTGCGCCTGCGTGGCCTGGCGCTCGACCTGCAGCAGGGCGAGGACGGCCGCTGGTCGGTACGTGGCCTGCCGCAGTCCGACGCTGGTGGTGACCCACTGGACGCGCTGCGCCGGCTGGGCGAGCTGCAGGTGATCGATGGCCGCCTGGGCGTGCATGCGCCGGGGCTGGGAATCGACACCACGCTGCCACGCATCGACGTGCGCCTGCGGGTCAATGGCGACCGCCTGCGTGTAGGCGTGCGTGCCTGGGCCCAGACCGAAGCGCTGCCGTTGACGGCGGTGCTGGACGTGGACCGCGTGCGCGGCAATGGCCAGGCCTGGCTGGGCGCCGATCCGGTCGATTTCCATGCCTGGTCGCCGCTGCTGGCGGCCGGCGGTGTGCGCCTGCGCGAAGGCAAGGGCGAACTCAACCTGTGGCTGACCCTGCGCGATTTCGCGCCGGTGGCGCTGACCACCGACTCGGACCTGCGTGATGTGCGCATCGACGGTGCGCCGATGCCTGACGTGGCGACGCCGCAACTGCAGCTGCAGCGCCTGCAGGCGCGCCTGCGCTGGCAGCGCCAGGGCGATGGCTGGGCACTGCAGGTACCGCGGCTTCGTTTGAAGACGGATGACGGCGAACAACAGCTCGATGGCCTGCAGTTGCAGGTCGGCAAGCAACTGCGGGTGAGTTCCGGTGAAGTACAGGCGGGTACCGCATTGCGTGCGCTGGCGCTGAGTGATCGCCTCGAGCCCGGCCTGCGCCATTGGCTGTTCCTGTCCAGGCCGCAGCTGGATGTGCGTCAGCTGCAACTGGCTGGTGAGCGTGATGGTCCGTTGAGGGCGCAGGGCGAGCTGCAGTCGCTGGGCTTTGCCAGTGTGGGGCATTCCCCGGGCCTGCGCGGCCTGGGCGGGCGCTTCGAGGGCGATGCCGATGGCTTCAGCCTGCAGCTGGAGCCGCAACGGCAGCTGCAGTTCGATTGGCCGACCGGCTTTGGTGTGCGCCATGACCTGCACCTGGCGGGGCAGGTGGTGGGCTGGCGCGACGAGGGCGGTGGCTGGCGTATCGGCACCGCAGCGATGCGCGTGGAAGGCACTGACTATGCGGCCGATGTGCGTGGCGGCGTCTGGTTCCAGGGCGACGGCACGCGGCCCTGGCTGCAGCTGGCAGCCAAGCTGGACGATGTGCCGATGACCGCGGCCAAGCGCTTCTGGATCCACTCCAAGATGAGCAAGGGCGCCACCGACTGGCTGGACATGGCGCTGGCCGGCGGCCAGGTGCGCAATGGCGTCGGTCTGGTCAGCGGTGACCTGGACGACTGGCCGTTCGACAACAACGATGGCCGCTTCGAGGCCACCGGCCACATCACCAACGGCGATATCCGTTTCCAGCACGACTGGCCACTGATGAGCCAGGTCGATGCCGATATCGCCTTCATCGGCCCCGGCTTCGACATGCGCGGACGCGGTGATCTGGCCGGTGTGGCGGTGCAGCAGTTCGAAGCGGGCATTCCTGATTTCGGCCAGCAGCCGCTGTACGTGCGCGCCGATGCCCAGAGCGAGGCGGGCAAGCTGCTGGCGATGCTGCGGCAGAGCCCGTTGCACCACGACTACGGTGACACCCTCGACAACCTCACCGCCGCGGGACCGGCGCATGTGACCTTCGACCTGCTGCAGCCGCTGCACCTGGATGAAGGCGAGGGCCACCTGCAGGGCACGGTCGACCTCAACGGTGTGAAGCTGGTCGACAAGCGGTTCCAGCTGACCTTCGACAACATGCATGGGCAGGCGCGCTACAGCAACGGCGGTTTCGGCGCCGAGGAACTGGCGGTGCGTCACCTCGGCCAGGACGGCCGCCTGAGCCTGCGCGCCGGCGGTTACGTGCACGACAGCAAGCTGGCCTTTGAATCGCAGCTGTCGGCCAACCTCGATGCCGGCGTGCTGATCGACCGCGCACCGGAAATGGCGTGGTTGAAGCCCTACGTCGCCGGCACCTCGCCGTGGACCATCGCGGTCAACCTGCCGAAGGTCGCGCCGGGGGCACCTGCACCGCCCAGCGAACTGCGCTTGAGTTCGGATCTGGTGGGCACCCGCCTGGACCTGCCGGCACCGCTGGACAAGCCGGCCGCCGAACCGCTGGCGACCACGGTGGCCGCACAACTGCCGATGGGGGCTGGCCGCATCGACGTGGCCTTTGGCCAGCGCCTGGCCCTGGCCGCGCGCAGCCATAACAACCAGACTGGCGTCCAGGTCACGCTCGGCAGCGACCACGTCGACCGTGAGCCGCCACCGAGCGGGCTGTCGGTCAATGGCCGCAGCCCGACCCTGGATGCGCTGGAGTGGATCAGCCTGGCGCGCGGCGGCGGTGACGACGATGCCATGCCGCTGCGTGCGGTGGATGTGCAGGTCGGCCAGCTGAAGCTGATCGGCGGTGTGTTCGAGCAGACCCGGCTGCAGCTGCACCCGGGCCCGCAGGCACTGGATGTGCGCCTGGACGGCCCGTCGCTGGCCGGGCGCCTGACCGTTCCCAATGCCGAGGGCGGCACGATCAGTGGCCAGCTTGACCGCGTGCACTGGCAGTCACTGCCGGCGGCACCGGGTGCGCCGGCTGCGCCGGCGCGGGTGCAGGCCGGCGCCAACGACATGGATCCGGCCAAGCTGCCGCCGTTCGCGCTGGACATCGCCGATCTGCAGTTCGGCAAGGTCGTACTCGGCCAAGCGGTGCTGCGTACGCGGCCGCTGGCCAACGGCCTGAACGTGGACGAGCTGCGCTTCCGCGCGCCGGACCAGGAGATCGACATCAGTGGTCGCTGGCTGGGCCGTACCGGTGGCGCCCGTACCGAACTGACCGCGCAGGTGCGCAGTGAAGACCTGGGTGGGCTGATGCAGAACCTGGACTATGGTGGCCAGCTGCGTGGCGGTTCCGGCCAGGCCCAGCTGCAGGCTTCGTGGAGTGGCGGTCCCTCGGACTTCCAGCTGGCCAATCTGCAGGGCCGCCTCGACCTGCACGCGCGCAATGGGCAATTGCTGGAGCTGGAGCCCGGCGCTGGCCGCGTGCTCGGCCTGCTCAGTGTCGCGCAGCTGCCGAGGCGCCTGATGTTCGACTTCCGCGATTTCTTCTCCAAGGGCTTCGCGTTCAACCAGGTCGATGGCAGCGTGCAGTTCGGCCAGGGCATGGCCCGTACCGACAAAGTGCTGATCGAGGGACCGGCGGCGAACATCACCATCCGCGGCCAGGCCGATCTGCGCAACCAGCAGTTCGACCAGACCATCGACGTCAACCCGCGCGCCGGCAACCTGCTGACCGTGGTCGGCGCAGTGGCCGGCGGCCCGGTGGGCGCGGCACTCGGCGCCGCCACCAATGCGGTATTGTCCAAACCGCTCGGCGAGATCGGTGCCCGTACTTACAAGGTGACCGGCCCATGGAAGGAGCCGAAGGTGGACGTGATTGAACGCAGCCGCGACAAAACCCCGCCGGCGCCTGCACCGGGCCCAGCCCCAGAGGTGCCGCCGACGGTCACCGACCTGCCACGCTCGCACTCGCGCTGAGCGTGGTTTTCCTGTTCATGGGGCTTGCCTCAGCGCCCCCGCATCCCCAGATCGAGACACATGACTGACATCGCCCTGACGCTTGCCCAAGACCGCCTGCTGCGCCCCGGTGGCCTGGATACCGCTGGCCTGGAGCGCACTTTCGGCCAGTTGCTCGGCCCGGGTGTCGACTTTGGTGACCTTTACTTCCAGCACGCCCGCCGCGAAAGCTGGAGCGTGGAGGACGGCATCGTCAAGGATGGTGCCCATTCCATCGAGCAGGGCGTGGGCGTGCGTGCGATTTCCGGCGAGAAGACCGGCTTCGCCTACTCCGATGACATCCATGCCGATGCGCTGCTGACGGCAGCGCAGTCGGCGCGCGCGATCTCGCGTGAGGGCGGGGCCCAGTCCGGGCAATCGCTGCTGCGCGGCAATGCGCGCGCGCTGTACCCGGCGCTGGATCCGATCGACGGCATCGGCAACGAGGCCAAGGTCGAGGTGCTCAAGCGCCTGGATGGCTACCTGCGTGCCGCCGATCCGCGCGTGAAGCAGGTCATGGTCAGCCTGTCCGGCGGCGTCGATACGGTGCTGATCGCCCGCAGCGACGGTGTACTGGGAGCCGACGTGCGCCCGTTGGTGCGCCTGAACGTGCAGGTGATCGTCGAGCAGAACGGCCGTCGCGAGTCCGGCTATGCGGGAGGCGGTGGCCGCTATGGCTACGGGGAACTGTTCGCCGAGGGGCGTCCGGAAGCGTTCGCCCGCGAGGCACTGCGCCAGGCGCTGGTGAACCTGGACGCCGTTCCGGCACCGGCCGGGGTGATGCCGGTGGTGCTCGGACCGGGCTGGCCCGGCGTGCTGCTGCACGAAGCGGTCGGCCACGGTCTGGAAGGCGACTTCAACCGCAAGGGCACCAGCGTCTACGCCGGCCGCATCGGCGAGCGGGTGGCGGCGCCGGGCGTGACCATCGTCGACGACGGCACGCTGGACGGTCGCCGTGGCTCGTTGAACATCGACGACGAAGGCCACCCGACCCAGTGCACCACGCTGATCGAGGACGGCATCCTGGTCGGCTACATGCAGGACAGCCTCAATGCGCGCCTGATGGGCATGGCGCCGACCGGCAACGGGCGTCGTGAATCGTTCGCGCACCTGACCATGCCGCGCATGACCAATACCTACATGCGCGCCGGCCAGCACGACCCACAGGAGATGATCCGTTCGGTGAAGAAGGGCCTGTATGCGGTCAACTTCGGCGGCGGCCAGGTCGACATCACCAGCGGCAAGTACGTGTTCTCGGCCACCGAGGCCTACCTGATCGAGGATGGCCGCATCACCGCGCCGGTGAAGGGCGCGACCCTGATCGGCAACGGACCGGAAACCATGCAGAAGGTGCGCATGGTCGGCAACGACCTGGCCCTGGACGAGGGCGTGGGTATCTGTGGCAAGGACGGGCAGAGCGTGCCCGTGGGTGTCGGCCAGCCCTCGCTGCTGATCGAGGGCATCACCGTCGGCGGTACCCAGGCCTGAGCCGGGCGATGGCCAGTGCCACCGCCCGGGCCGGCGAGGCCTCAGTCCTCGTCGGCGTCGTCGCTCTCGACGTGGTCGGCGTCTTCGGCGCTGGCTTTCAGGCCCAGCGCGGCGGGCAGCATCAGGCCACGCAGCACCTGGAAGATTTCGCGGTAGGCGCGCGGCGGCTTGTTCCTGGCCTTTTCGGCCTGCGCATTGCGCACCAGCGTGCGCAGCTGCTGGCGGTCGGCCTGCGGGTAGTCGTCCAGCAGTGCAGCCAGCGCCTTGTCACCCTCGGCCAGCAGGCGGTCGCGCCAGTCTTCCACGCGATGCATCATCGCCACTTCGCGGCGGCCGGTTTCGCTGTTGGCGTCCAGCGCATCGCGGATCGCATCCAGCGTGGCGTCTTCTTCGCGGCGCATGTGCTTGGCCAGGAACGCCAGCTGGCGCTTGTGGGCGATGTGGGCAGTGATGCGCTTGCACTCGGCGATGTGCGGCAGCAGGTCTTCCGGGATCGGCAGGCGCGCCAGCTGGGCCGGGGTCAACGACACCAGCTTCTCGCCCAGGGCCAGGACGTCGAGCGCGTCGCGCCGGTTCTGGCTGCGGCTCTTGTCGTGGAATTCACCGGTTTCTTCGTCGCGTCCGCGCATCGTCCCTACCTGATCTCAAAAAAAGTCGCCCGGCGTGATGCCGGGCCCAACCTGTACAGGATAAAGCATTGAACGTGATCGCCCCTGAAGCCGCCGTCGGTGACGACAGCCCGGCCCGGCTGGAACGGCTGGCCGACCTTTCCCAGCAGCTGCTCGACCGCGCCCGTGCGCTGGGCGCCAGCCAGGCCGAGGTCAGCTGCAGTGAAGACCGTGGCCTGGAGGTCAATGTCCGCCTCGGCGAGGTTGAGACGGTGCAGTCCACCCGTGACCGCGGTATCGCCGTGACGGTCTATTTCGGCCAGCGCAAGGGCAGTGCCAGCACCGGCGACCTGAACGAGGCCAGCCTTGCTGCCACCGTCGAGCAGGCCTGTGCGATCGCCCGCCATACCGAGGACGACCCCGCCGCCGGCCTGGCCGAAGCCGCGCTGATGGCCACCGACTTCCCCGACCTGGACGGCTGGCACCCGTGGGCGCTGCAGGCCGACGAGGCGGTGGACCTGGCCCTGGCCTGTGAAAGTGCCGGTCGCGAGGCCGACGCACAGATCCGCAATTCCGACGGCGCCTCGGTGTCCAGCATGCAGAGCCTGTCGGTGTACGCCAATTCGCATGGTTTCATCGGCCGGGAGCGCGGCACCCACCATTCCGTCGGTTGTGCGCTGATTGCCGGCCAGGGCGATGGCATGCAGCGTGACGGCTGGTACACCAGCGCGTTGGCCCGGGAGGACCTGGAAGACGTGGGCCTGGTCGGCCGTCGCGCCGCCGAACGCACTGTTGCCCGCCTGCAGCCGCGTTCGATGGCCACCGGCAGCATGCCGGTACTGTTCGCCCCGGAAGTGGCGCGCAGCCTGGTTGGACACCTGCTGTCGGCGGTATCGGGCGGTGCCCTGTACCGCCAGGCCAGCTTCCTGCTCGACAGCGTCGGCCAGCGCCTGTTCCCGGAATGGATGCAGATCGAGGAGCTGCCGCACCTGCGTCGCGGCCTGCGCTCGGCCGTGTTCGATGGTGACGGCGTGGCCACCCGCGCCTCGGCCCTGGTCTGCGACGGCGTGCTGCAACGCTATGTACTGGGCAGCTATTCGGCACGCAAACTGGGCCTGCAGACCACCGCCAATGCCGGTGGCGTGCACAACCTGCAGCTGGCCGCCAACGCTGGCGGCCTGCAGGAGATCGCCCGCCAGATGGGCGATGGCCTGCTGGTGACCGAACTGATGGGTCAGGGCGTGAACGGGGTGACCGGCGACTACTCGCGCGGTGCCGGCGGCTTCCGCGTCGAGAACGGCGAGATCCAGTACCCGGTGGATGGCATCACCATCGCCGGCAACCTGCGCGAGATGTTCAGCAGCATCGAGGCGGTCGGCAGCGACGTCGACCCGCGCTCGCACATCCGGACCGGTTCGATCCTGCTGGGGCGGATGACCATCGCCGGTAATGATTGATGGCATTGATGGCGTAAGCTATGCCCGCCTGACGCAGCCAGCTTGGTGCTGGTGGGTCAAGACCACCCAATGAAAAGGAGTTTTGTCGTGAGCGAATTCGATAACGTCCCGCCGCCGCCGGCCACCACCGATGTGCCGGCCGACCAGCGCACCATGGCCCTGGCCGCGCACCTGCTGGGCATCTTCACCGGCTTCATCGGCGCGCTGATCATCTGGCTGATCAACAAGGATGACGCGGGCAAGGCCTTCGTGACCGACCAGGCCAAGGAAGCCCTGAACTTCCAGATCACCGTGACCATCGCCATGGTCATCAGCATCATCCTGATGGTGGTGATCATCGGCGGCATCCTGGCGCCGATCGTGGGCATCATCAACCTGGTGTTCTGCATCATTGCTGCCGTGAAGGCCAACAACGGCGAAGCCTACCGCTACCCGTTCACCCTGCGCCTGATCAAGTAAGACCGGCTGCATGCGGAAACAACAACGCCCGGCATTGCCGGGCGTTTTCATTGGGGGGCCGCACAGGGTGACGCGATCGATCAGTGATCGCGCTCCACCGCCAGTGTTGCCAGCGCGCGCAGCGGATCGGCTTCCTCGCCGTACCCGGCCAGGATCGCCTGCATGCGTGCCGCGAGTTCGTGCAGCTGGGCCTTCGCCCCGTCCATGCCGAGCAGGGCGGGGAAGGTGCTCTTGTCCTGCGCCTGGTCCTTGCCGGCGGTCTTGCCCAGTTGTTCCGAACTGGCTTCGACATCAAGGATGTCATCGCGCACCTGGAAGGCCAGGCCAAGCGCGTCGGCGAAGCTGTCCAGCTGGGCCAGCTGCGGTTCGTGGGCCTGGCCGCACAGCGCGCCCATGCGCACCGCCGCGCGGATCAACGCACCGGTCTTCAGCGCGTGCATGCGGGTCAGCGCCGCCAGCGTCTGCTGCTGGCCGGTGGCATCGATGTCCAGGGCCTGGCCGCCGCACATGCCAGCAGCGCCGGACGCGTGGGCCAGGGTCTGCAGGCAGGCGACGCGCAGGGTAGCCGGCAGCGGCGCATCGGCCAGAAGGCCAAAGGCGCGGGTCTGCAGGGCGTCGCCAGCAAGGATCGCGGTGGCTTCGTCGAAGGCGACGTGGGTGGTCGGCTTGCCGCGGCGCAGGGCGTCGTCGTCCATCGCGGGCAGGTCGTCATGCACCAGTGAATAGGCGTGGATCAGTTCGACCGCCATCGCCGCCGCATCCAGATGCTCCGGCGGCGCGCCGAACAGGTGGCCGCTGGCGTACACCAGCAGCGGGCGCATCCGCTTGCCCCCGCCCAGCACCGAATAGCGCATGGCCTTGTGCAGGCCCTGGGGCGCTTCAGCAGGCGAGGGCAGGGCGGCGTCGAGCTGGCTTTCGATACGGTCGCGCCAGCGCGCGAACAAGGCCTCAGCCGTCATGGCTGGGCGGATCGAAAGGCTCGGCGGCGTCCGGCTGGGCCGGATCACTGAGCAGGCGCACGCGCAGTTCGGCCTGCTCCAGCGCCTGCTGGCACTGGCGGTACAGGCCGACGCCACGTTCGTAAGCACTGAGCGAAGCTTCCAGGCTCAGCTCGCCGGTTTCCATCTGCTCCACCAGCTGCTCCAGCGATTCGAGCGACTGCTCGAACTGGGCGACCGGGGAGGCGTTTTCGGGGGACTTCTTGGCCATGCGGCAAGTGTGGACGGGCCGCGCGCGGGGGTCAATTCACCAGCCGCCCGGGCGCCACTGCAACTGCGCGCCATGCGCCTGCAACCAGGCCTGCAGCGGTGCGGCGATGACCACGTCGGCGGCGGCCAGCAACTGCGGGCCATCGAAGATCAGCGGCAGCTGCGCGCGTCGCCAGGGGGCAAGGTGCTCGCGCTGCAGGCAGTCCTTCAACGCGTGCGAATGCTGGCGACCCGGCAGCAGAATGCGCTCACCGCCCACGCGTGCACGGACCTGCAGCGGGCGTTCGAAGGCCGGGGTGCCCTGCAGGCGCAGCTGTCCGCCATCGGGCAGTGCCAGCGGTGCGCGTCCATCCCATTCGGCCTGCCACTCGGGGGGAAGCGCAGGCAGCCTGGCCGGTAGCAGATAGGCGTGGTCGCGCCATTGCTGGATCGCGTGATCGTGCCAACTCACCCGGGCCTGGCGATCGTTGTCGGCCGGCAGCAGTTCGTCCAGCGTTTGCTGCAGCACCGTGGCCGGCAGCGGTGCCGCACCGTGGCCCACCACCCAGGCACGCAGCACGCGTGCGGCGCGACCCGGTGAGACCTGGCGCAGCAGCTGCAGCGACAGCACACGTGGAGCGACTTCCAGGTGTGCAATCAGCTCGGCGTCTTCCTCGTCGAGCAGTTCGCGGGTCTGCCTGCAGTGTGTCGCGCTGCCCGCCAACGCCGCAGCGGCATGCGGCCAGCGCTGGCGCAGCAACGGCAGCACCTGCAGGCGCAGGAAGTTGCGATCGGCGTGGTCGTCGCCATTGCTGGGGTCTTCGATCCAGTGCAGTGCATGCTGGCGGGCATGGTCGAGCAGGGCGCTGCGGGGCACCGCCAGCAGCGGTCGCCATAGAGGCTTTTCGCCAAGGCGGCTGTGCGCGGACATCGCGGCAAGGCCATCGACGCCGGACCCACGCAAGGCACGCAGCAGGAACGTCTCGGCCTGGTCGTCCAGGTGCTGCGCCAGCGCCAGTGTTTCGCCGTCGCGCAGTTCGGCGGCGAACGCGGCACGTCGCGCCTGCCGTGCCGCACCTTCGAGACCCAGCCCCGTACCGCTTTCAACCTGCACGTGGCGCACGGCCAGTTCGATGCCCCGAGCCGCGCATTGCTGCTGGCAGTGCAGCACCCAGTCGTCCGCATCGGCTTGCAGGCCATGGTGCACGTGCACCGCGCGCAGCGTGGTGCCGGAGGCCTGTGCGCAGCGCCACAGCCAGTGCAGCAGCACGGTGGAGTCGACACCACCGCTGTAGCCCACCAGCACGGGCGCATCCAGCGGAACGAGGGCAGGGAATTCGGTCACGGCGGCAAGTATAGGGTTGGTCGGCAGGGCTGCGCCCTGCACCCGCTACAAGCAACAGCAACAGCAGAAGCTGGTTTCCTGAAGGTTGGCGGGGTGGGTCCGGTTGCGGGAGACGCCGTAAACCCATCCATGGGGGCTTGGCCGCGGCATCCATGCCGCGGACACTCCCGCAACCGGACCCATCCCGCCTTCGACAGATATTCGCGATCTGTCGGAAATGCTCTTGGGGTCAGATCCGTTTTCCGCAGGAAAACGGATCTGACCCCGGATTCAATTCGATATCTGACAGATCTGATCCACGCATGGCGTGGATGGTCCAACCGTCATCGGAAATCTGTCGGGGGTGGGGCGGTGTGGGTGGGCAGGACCGTTGGCGCCATGGATGGCGCCATCGAGCCCCCATGGACGGGTTTACGGCGTGTCCTGACCACCCACACCGCCCCGCCCAACTCACAGAAAACCAGAGCCGCTTTTGATCTCGATTTGGCTTCGGCTTCGGCAGGTGCAGGGCGCAGCCCTGCCGAAAAACCTACTTTACCCGACGGCCCGAACGGTCGATCCGGAACCGCTCTCCGCCTTCCATCGGCGTGTGGCCATCGGCATCCGGCGTACCACGACGGCAACCATTGCAGACCTCGGCCACGCCATCCTGGAACGGCCAGCCGAAATCGAACGTGCCGGGCACCACCTGGCGGAACTTCAGATCGAAGTAGGCCACGCGGTTGCCTACACGGGCGCGCAGCAGGCCTTCCTGCGGCGTTTCCGGGCCGTTGTCCCAGGTCAGCACCGGCAGGCTGCGGCCCTTGCGGTTGACGTAGTGGAAACCCTGGTCGGCGTACACCACGGCCAGGCCATGGTCGTCGTAATTCAGGTCCTTCAACGTGTCGGCACTGATCTTCGGCCGGTGATCGACCACCTCGCAGTTGGGCAACGGCCACAACCCGTGTTCGTCGGTCAGCAGTTTGCAGGCCGGTGCCTGCGCCGCTGCATTGGCACTGACCAGCACGCCAAGCAGGACCAGCGACCGCACGAAGCGGCCGCTGGCAGGGGCAGGGTGGGCCTGCCGCACGATCACTTGGCCTCGGCCTTGCGCTCGAATGCGGTCGGCGCCGGCAGCTGTACCGGCACGCCCTTGTCGTCGCAGGTGCCGGCCTGGCACAGGCGCTCGCGCAGGGCCGGGGTGGCCTGCACGATCATGTGGTAGATCGCGTTCTGTTCCAGCGTGCCGCGGATCGCCTTGCTGCCCGGGCCGCGTGCCCAGATACCGACGTCTTCGCCGCCGTGCGACTCGGACTTCATCGGCACCAGTGCTTCCTGCATGTAGTCCGGATGCTCGGTGTCGACCTCGCGCAGGTTCGGGCGGCCGTTGGCCGGTTCGAAGCTGCTCGGGTTGTGCGGGTAACGCTTCGGACCGGCCGGCTGCTGGTTGCTGCTGCCGGTATGGCCCGGGCCATTGGCGTAGCTCAGGGTGGTGTACGGCTGGCCGGTGCCGTCCAGCGCGTAGTCGAGCTTGCCGGCGCCATCTTCGCCGCCCTTGTCCTTCACCTTGCCCAGGATCGGGTTGCCGCGCGCCGGGTAGCCGACGAAGTTCAGGGTGTGCGAGTGGTCGGCGGTGACAATGATCAGGGTGTCATCGGCCGAAGTCAGTTCGTTGGCCACGCGCACGGCGTCGGACAGCGCCACGGTCTCGGTCAGCGCCCGGTAGGCGTTGCCGCTGTGGTTGGCGTGGTCGATGCGCGCGCCTTCGATCATCAGCACGTAGCCTTCCTGGTGCTTGGCCAGATTCTTGATCGCGGCGGCAGTCAGTTCGGCCAGGCTCGGCTCACCACCCGGATCCTGGGGGCGCTCGTACTCGTAGCGCATGTGGTCCGGCTCGAACAGGCCAAGAATGGCCGGAGCGTTGGCGGCGGCGGCCAGCTGCTTGCTGTTCCACACGTAGGCACCCTGCGGGTGCGCCTGCTGCCATTCCTGCACCAGGCTGCGGCCATCCAGGCGCTGGCCGACCTTGTCGTCGTATTCCGGATCGCGTTCTTCCACGGTGGTGAATTCACCGCGACCGCCGCCGAGGGCGACCAGCGGGCCACGGCCATAGCGCGAGGTGGACAACAGCTGCTGGGCGATGTCCTTGCAGCCGGCGGCCTTCGCGGCTTCGGTCAGGTCGGTGTCGTTTTCCCAGTTGCGTTCGGGCGAGTGCGCGTAGGTGGCGGCCGGGGTGGCGTGGGTCAGGCGTGCGGTGGACACCACGCCAGTGGCCAGGCCGGCGCTGTCGGCCAGCTGCAGCCAGGTCAGCAGGCCCTTGGACAGGCTGTCGGCGCAGTCGGTGCGGCTTCCGGCGCTGACGCCGATCGCGCCCATGTGGGTCTTCACGCCGGTGGTGATGGCGGTCATGGTGCCGGCCGAATCCGGGGTCTGCGAATCGGTGTTGTAGGTCTTGCTGAAGGCCGTGGCCGGGAAGCGCTCCCAGGACAGCAGGTTCTCTTCACCCGAGCCGCCCTTCTGCTGGCCTTCGTAGATGCGCGAGGCGGCCACCGTGGTCAGGCTCATGCCGTCGCCGAGGAACAGGATGACGTTCTTGGCCTTGCCGGACATCGCGCCGTTGGCGGCGGCCTGGGCGGCGCCGCTGCGGTACCACCACTGCGGGGTCTCGCCGGCCGGATGGGCAACGGGGTCGACGGCGACCTTCAGGCCGGCCGGGGCGGACGCGGGGGTGGTGCTGGCGCAGGCGCCCAGCAGCAGGGTGGTGGCGCAGGCGGCCAACAGGGAGACGGAACGGCGCATGGACGCTGGGATCTCACAAACTGTAACGGGACGTTCATTATGCCCGCCCTCGCAAGGCACGCCGATGACACACTGATTTGCCGGCCGGGCGGTCGTTCCGCGGGCCGCCTTGGGCTATCGTGCCAGCATCCCTTCCTTCCCCTCTGGATTGCCTATGAAGCTGGTCTCTGCCTGGCTGCGGATTCCATTCTGGCAGCGCGTGGTCGGTGGCTTCGTGCTCGGCGCGCTGGCCGGCTGGGCGCTCGGCCCGGCCGCGGAAACGTGGTTCGGCCCGCTCGGCGAGCTGTACGTCACCCTGATCAAGATGATCGCCGTGCCGCTGGTGTTCTTCGCGGTCATCAACGCAATCTCGTCGCTGCACGGCCAGAAGTCGGTCGCCGCGCTCAGTGGCCGCACCTTCCTGTGGTTCGTGATCACCGCCGCGTTGGCGGTGTGCGTCGGCCTGGGCGTGGGTACCGTGCTGCAGCCCGGCGCCGGTGGCCTGCAGCTGTCGATGGCCAGCAACTATGTGCCGCGCGAAGTGCCCAGCGTGGTGCAGGTGCTGCTGGATGTAGTGCCGGCCAATGTCTTCTACGCACTGTCCGGCATCGGCACCAAGGTCAATGCGGCCGGTGAGACCGTGCTGGCTGCCGGTCGCGGCTCGATCCTGCCAGTGATCTTCTTCGCCGGCCTGGTGGGCTTTGCCATCGTCAAGCTGGGCGAGAAGGTGACCGAGGCGCGCAAGCTGGTCGGCCAGATGAGCGACATCATGATCCAGGTGACCCGCTTCGTGCTGGAAGTCACCCCGATCGGTACCTTTGGCCTGATCGCCGGCCTGGTCGGCAGCTACGGCTTCGAGAAGCTGCTGCCGCTGGGGCATTTCGTGCTGGCGCTGTACGTGGCCTGCGCCCTGCACATCGTGGTGGTCTACAGCGCACTGCTGCTGGCGCACGGCCTGAACCCGCTGAAGTTCTTCCGTGGCGCGGCGCCGGGCATGCAGGTCGCCTTCGTCAGCTCGTCCAGCTTCGCCGCGATGCCGGTGGCGCTGCGTTCGATCACCCACAACCTGGGCGTGAACAAGGACTACGGTTCGTTCGCGGTGCCGCTGGGTGCCAGCATCAAAATGGATGGCTGCGGCGCGATCTACCCGGCGCTGTGCGCGGTGTTCATCGCGCAGTACAGCGGTGTGCCGCTGACCCCGGAGCAGTACGTGGTGGTGCTGATCGCCTCGGTGCTGGGCAGCTTCGGTACGGCCGGCGTGCCGGGGACCGCGGTGATCATGGCCACGGTGGTGCTGAGCGCAGCCAACCTGCCGCTGGAGACCATCGGCTACCTGTATGCCATCGACCGCATCCTCGACATGATGCGCACGATGACCAATGTGACGGGCCAGATGCTGGTGCCGGTGATCGTGGCCAAGGAAACCGGGCTGCTGGACCAGGCGGTGTATGACAACCCGTCCAGCAATGTGGGTGTGGACGATCCTGATCCAACACCGCCACGCGCCTGAGGCTGCGTGGAGATGAAAGGCCCGCCCTGACCGGCGGGCCTTTCGTTTGGGAAATGGCTGGCGCGGTGCCGGCCGAGGCGGGCACCTGGTAGATCCACACCATGCGTGGATGAAGGCAGAGCCGACCAGGGTTGGCAGGTACCCAGCGTGTGCAGGCCCAACAAAAAAGCCGCTGCAGGGCAGCGGCTTTTTCGTGTCAGGCGGCGCGGTAGCGCCAACCGGTCAGATCAGAGATCGACCCTGCGGGCCTGCATGAACTTGTTGCCCCAGTAGCCGCTGAGCAGGGTGTCCACGCGGACGTCCTTGCCCGAGCTCGGCGCGTGCAGGAAGCGGCCGTCGCCGACATAGATGCCGACGTGGTCAACACGGCCCTTGCGCCCGAAGAACACCAGGTCACCGGCAGCCAGCGCGGTGCGGTCGTTGATCAGTTCGGCGTTGTCATCGTGGGCCATCTCGCGCGAGACGCGCGGCAGCTCGATGCCCAGGGCCGAACGGAACACATAGCCGACCAGGCCACTGCAGTCGAAACCGCTGTCCGGGTTGCTGCCACCCCAACGGTACGGTGTGCCCAGCAGGGTCATCGCGCGGCGCAGCAGCGACTGCACCTTGCCGTTGTCGGCCGCGGTACCGACAACGCTGCCATTGGCGGCGCTGCTGGTGTCGTAGTTGGCGAGCAGGCGGCTGAGGTCGCCGGCCACCACGGCCGAACGGTCCATCAGCGGAATGGTGTCATTGGCGGCCAGGTGCGGCAGCAGGGCTGCCAGCGTGGCACTGGCGGCGGCATCGACGCGGCTGCGCTGCGGAGCGGCAGCCTCGGCCTTGGCGGCCGGTCGGGTGGTGTTCTCGGCCACCGGGGCCGGGGTCACATCGGAACGGTTCGGAGCAGTCTGCGACCAGGCCGGAAGGCTGGTCAGACACAGTGCCAGGCCAAGCAACAGCGGGCGGGCACTACGTGAAGATACGGAAGTCTGGCCTTCGCTTTTCAGGTCGTCAGTCGTCACGCGTCGGTCACAGGAAAAAAACGATGGGGCATCATGCCCTGTAAAAGCGGCAATAAGTTAAAAATTCCGTTAGAAAACCGTTAGTTTCAGGGTGATGTGCGTCACAGTTTTGAACATATCGCCTGTTCATTTTAGCGAAGGACACGTTTCGCGCCGGTGTAGTGGTCTTTCCAGTAGGGGCCGCTGAGCGAGTCCAGGCGCACGGTGCCGCCGGTGCTTGGCGCGTGCACGAAACGACCTTCACCTACATAAATACCGACATGGGTGACGCTGCCGCGGCTGCCGAAGAACACCAGGTCGCCGGTGGCCAGACGCTGCGGGTCGATCTTCGGGCCCTGTACCGCCGCCAGATCGCGCGAGGTGCGTGGCAGCTTCAGGTCCAGCATCTCGCGGTAGACGTAGGCGACCAGGCCGCTGCAGTCGAAGCCGGAGTCGGGGGTATTGCCGCCATAGCGATAGGGGGTGCCGACCAGGCTGATGGCTCGCATCAGCACCGAGTTGGCGGCCTCGGGATTGTCCGGCACGGTCTTCGGCCAGTTTGCGGTTGGCGGTGGTGGCGCGGGACGGGTGGCCTTGCCGCCGCCGCAGGCGGTCATCAGCAGGGGCAGGACCAGCAGCAGGGCCGGGGCGAGGAACCGGCGGGGGCCGGACGAAACTGGCGTGATGTGCATGATCTCCGGATAATGCGCCACCTTGGATTGGCCGTCATGATGGCGGCGTCCCCGCCGGGCGACAACCCGCCCCAACCCGCCTGCCTCCGGCAGATCCAGACAGAGTTGCGCATGAAGATCGAAAAAGACCGCGTTGTCCGCTTCCACTACACCGTTTCCGAAGTCGGCCAGGAGCCGATCGAATCGTCCAAGGACCGCGGCGAGCCGCTGGCGATCCTGATCGGCCACGGCAACATCATCCCGGGCCTGGAAAACGCCATGATGGACAAGGAAGCCGGCGCGACCTTCAGCGTCGACGTCAACGCAGCCGATGCCTACGGCGAGCGCCGCGAGGGCCTGTCCCAGCGCGTGCCGAAGAAGCACTTCGGCAACACCAAGCTGGCTCCGGGCCAGCAGGTCGTGCTGCAGACCAACTTCGGCCCGCGTGCGGTGACCGTGCAGAAGGTCGGCATGAGCGTGGTCGACGTCGACCTGAACCACCCGATGGCTGGCAAGGACCTGCACTTCGACGTCGAAATCGTTGATGTGCGCGAAGCCGGCCAGGAAGAGATCGACCACGGCCACGTCCACGGCGACGGCGGCCACCAGCACTGATCGCAGTGCGATCGTGATGGCAGCAACGGCCCGCTTCGGCGGGCCGTTGCGTTTCTGGAACACGGCGCGGGCATCCATGGCGTGTGGGCCGGCGGCATAATGGCGGACCTGCCTGACGGATGCCCCGTGAACGCCGTTTCTCCTTCCCTGCAGCCGATGGCCTCCGGCGAACGCATCGCCGTGCTGGACGTGCTGCGTGGTGCCGCGTTGCTGGGCATCCTGCTGATGAACATCGAGGCCTTCAGCGGTCCGCTGGAACTGGCGTTCACCGGCATCGACGTGCATTGGCAGGGCATCGACTACTGGGCCGATGCCTTCGTCTACGTGTTCGTGCAGGGCAAGTTCTTCACTCTGTTCTCGCTGCTGTTCGGTGCCGGCTTTGCGGTGATGGCGCAACGCGCCGAAGTGGCTGGACGCGACTTCACCCCGTTCTACCTGCGCCGCAGCGCCGGGCTGCTGCTGATCGGCCTCTGCCACGCGCTGCTGGTCTGGTCCGGCGACATCCTGGTGATGTATGCGCTGATCTCGTTGCCGCTGCTGGCCTGCCGCGAGGCACCACGCAGCTGGCTGCCGTGGATGGGCGTGATCGTCTACCTGGGCGGCGCGGCGATGATGCTGCTGGTCGGCGCGATGGTGTCGATGGCCTCGACGGAGGACGTGCAGAAGATGCTCGCCGAAGCGCAGCAGGGCATCGATCTGCAGCGGCAGGTCTATGGGCAGGGCAGCTGGATGCAGGCCAATGTGCAGCGCCTGCACGAGTTCGGATCGTCAATGGGTGCGCTGCTGATCACCGGTCCGGAAGTGCTGGGCATGTTCCTGATCGGCAGTTGGTTCGCCGCCAGTGGTGCGCTGGCGGCGCCGGAACGCGTCCCGCGCCTGTATGCGTCACTGCGCTGGATTGCACTGCCGCTGGGCCTGCTGGTCACGTTGATCGGTGTTGTCTGGAAACCCTATCTGGCACCGGGCGCCTACGACCTGCCGGTGACGGCGGCGATGGGCCTGGTGACGATAGGCGGCCTGCCGATGTGCCTGGGCTATCTGGCGTGGATCGTGCACTGGCGCACGCGGCTGGCGTGGCTGGCCCCGGTCGGGCGCATGGCGCTGACCCATTACCTGGCGCAGTCGCTGTTCTGCACGCTGCTTTTCTATCACTACGGGCTGGGATGGTTCGAGGTGATGCCGCGCAGCGTGCAGCTGCTGTTCGCGCTACTGCTGTTCGCTGTGCAGGTGGGCATTTCGCACGCGTGGCTGCGGCGCTTCCGCTTCGGGCCGATGGAATGGCTGTGGCGGGCGATGACCTACCGGCAGTGGCCGCCGATGCGGCGCGGGGCTGGGCTGGGCTGATCGATGCAGGGCGCGCGCGAGGATGTCATCGTGGTCGGCGCCGGTGCCATCGGCCTGGCCGCCGCGCTCGCGTTGCGCGCGCAGGGGCGGCAGGTGCGGGTGATCGACCGTGGGCGCATCGGCGCGGCCACGTCGCACGGCAACTGCGGCACTGTGACTCCCAGCCATGCACCGCCACTGGCGGCTCCTGGCATACCGTTACGCGCGCTGCGATGGATGCTTGATCCACGCGCGCCGCTGTACGTGCGTACGCGGCTGGATCCAACGTTGTGGCGCTGGTTGCTGCAGTTCGGCGCACGCTGCAATGCCCGCGACTGGCTGCAGGCCACGCGCGCCCGCGCTGCGCTGCTGAATGATTCCCGGCTGCGCCTGGCCGAGTGGGTGCAGATGCATGCACTGGACTGTGAGTTCGACACCCGCGGGCTGGACTATGTGTTCGGTGACACGCGCAACTTCGATCACCACGCAGCCGAATGCGAAGCACTGGCCGCGCAGGGCATTGCCACGTACTGCATCGAGGGGGCCGACTATGCGCGTGCCAATCCGGCCTTCCATGATCGCCTTGCCGGTGCGATCCACTTTCCCGGTGATGCGCAGCTGCGGCCTGACCGCTACACCGCGGAAATGGCGCGTGTGCTGCGCGCGCAGGGCGTGGTGATCGACGAATGCCTGGACGTGCAGGGTTTCAGCGACGATGCACAAGGGGTACGGGTGCAGGTCGGCGGGCAGGTCGTGCGGGCGCGTGAGCTGGTGCTGGCCACCGGCCCGTGGTCGCGCGACTGGGCACGGCAGCTGGATCTGCGCGTACCGATCCAGCCCGGCAAAGGTTACTCGCTGACCTGGTCGCGACCGTTGCAGGTGCCGCAGCGCCCGGTGGTGCTGAAGGACCATTCCGTGTTCGTGATTGCCTGGCGCGAGGCGTTGCGACTGGGCGGCACCATGGAGTTCGCCGGTGCCGACCCGCAGCTGCGCACGGCCCGCCTGCAGGCCCTGCAGCAGGCCGCCGACCACTACCTGCGCGCGCCACGCGGTGCGCAGCTGCAGGAGCAGTGGTGCGGGTGGCGCCCGATGAGCGTGGACGACGTGCCATTGATCGGCCGTGCGCCCGCACATCCTCACGTCTGGCTTGCAGCGGGGCATGGCATGCTCGGCATCAGCATGAGCGCCGGCACCGGCCAGCTGATCGCCGATCTCGTCTGCGGCCGCACGCCAGCGATCGATCCTGCCCCTTACCGACCCGAGCGATTCCGATGAGCACTGCATCCTATGATTACGACCTGATCGTCCTTGGCGGTGGCTCCGCCGGCCTGGCCGGCGCGATCCGCGCTGCGCAGCACGGCAAGCGCGTGGCGATGCTGGAGCCTGGTGAACTGGGCGGGACCTGCGTCAATGTTGGCTGTGTGCCGAAGAAAGCGATGTGGCTGGCGGCTGACCTGCATGAGCGTATCGGCCTGGCCAGCGCGATGGGCTTCGATGTTGAAGCGCGTCCGGCGCTGTCGTGGAAGGAACTGGTGATCCATCGCCAGGCCTACATCAGCAACATCCATACCAGCTACCACAAGCGCCTGGACGAAACCGGCGTAGTGCGCATTCCGGCACGCGGCCATCTACTGGATGCGCACACCGTGGCCTGCAGCGATGGCGTGCGTTACAGCGCCGAGCACATCCTGATCGCCACCGGCGCACACCCGTTGCGTCCGGACATTCCCGGCGCGGAACTGGGTCTGGTCTCCGACGATTTCTTCGACCTGCGTGCCGCGCCGGCCGAGGTGGCGATCATCGGAGGTGGTTACATCGCAGTGGAACTGGCCGGCCTGCTGCAGGCACTGGGCAGCAGGGTGAGTCTGCTGGTGCGCGGCAAGCGGCTGCTGGAGCGCTTCGACTATGAGTTGACCGATCAGCTGGCCGAGAACCTGAAGCAGCAGGGCGTGCGCATCCATTTCGACTACCGGCTGCGCGAGCTGCAGCGTGATGGCGAACGCGTGCGTGCGTTTGGTCATGACGGCCCGCTCGACAACGTGTTCGATGCAGTGTTCTTCGCGACCGGTCGCCGCGGCAACAGTCGTGACCTCGGCCTGGAAGCGCTCGGTATCGGCATCGGCGAACACCAGCAGGTGCAGGTGGACGAATGGCAGACCACCAGCGTGCCGAGCGTGCACGCGGTGGGTGACATCGCCGGCAAGGTCGGCTTGACCCCGGTGGCGGTGGCGGCGTCGCGGCGGCTGATGGATCGCCTGTTCGGTGGCCGCCCGCAGTCGAAGATGGACTACGAGAATGTGGCCAGCGTGGTGTTCTCGCACCCGCCGCTGGGTGCGGTGGGCATGAGCGAGGAAGAAGCGCGCGCGCGGTTTGACCAGGTGAGTGTCTACCACAGCCGTTTCCGCCCGATGCTGCAGGCACTGGCCAACGGCACCCAGCGCAGCCTGTTCAAGATGGTCTGCGCGGGCCCGGACGAACGGGTGGTGGGCATCCACCTGCTGGGCGAAGCGGCGGACGAGATCCTGCAGGGCTTCGCGGTGGCGGTGAAGATGGGCGCGACCAAGGCCCAGTTCGACGACACCGTGGCGATCCACCCGACCTCGGCCGAGGAAGTGGTGCTGATGCGCTGACCTGCGGTTGCTGCAGAGCCGAGCCCATGCTCGGCCGTCGCTCTTTGTAGAGTCGAGCCATGCTCGACTGCGGTGGAAAGACAGTCGAGCATGGCTCGACTCTACAAGGCGGGCACCGGACGCCCCCGTGCGACAATGGCCGCCCCCACGCCTTCCCGGGCCGCTCCACGCGGCCCGCCGTCGTCCTGATGTCCAGCCCCACTTCCCGTATCGCCACCGCTTCTCCTCGCGTCGCGCTGGGGGGTATCGGCCTGGCCGCGATCGGCGCCATCGCTGCTTCCGGCAAGGCGATCATCGTCAAGCTCGGCCTGCGCCACGGCGTTGATGCCACCACCTTGCTCGCGCTGCGCATGCTGATGGCGCTGCCGCTGTTCGTACTGATGGCGCTGTGGGCCGCGCGCCGGGCCGAACCACTGTCCTGGGCCGACCGTGCCCGCGTGCTGTGGCTGGGTTTCACCGGCTACTACCTGTCCAGCCTGCTCGACTTCCAGGGCCTGCAGTACATCAGCGTGACGCTGGAACGGCTGATCCTGTACTTGAACCCGACCCTGGTGCTGCTGATCAACGTGCTGCTGGCGCGCCAGCGGCCGGGCCGATGGCAGATCGGCGCGCTGGTGCTGAGTTATCTGGGCGTGCTGCTGGCGTTCGGCCATGACCTGCAGCGTGAAGGCGGGCAGATCATCGTTGGCAGCCTGCTGGTGCTGGGCAGTGCGCTCAGCTATGCGCTGTACCTGTTCGGCAGCGGGCAGGTGGTCGCGCGCATCGGCGCGGTGCGGCTGACCGCTTACGCCAGCTGCGTGGCCAGCGTGCTGGTGCTGCTGCATTTCGCGGTGACCCATCCGCTGCCGTTGTTGTGGCAGGCACCGGCGCCGGTGCAGTGGTTGTCGCTGGTCAATGCCACCGTGTGCACGGTGTTGCCGGTGCTTGCGATCATGCTGGCGGTGCAGCGCGTGGGTTCGTCGCTGGCCGCGCAGGTCGGTATGCTGGGCCCTGTTTCCACCATCGTGATGAGCCTATGGCTGCTCGACGAACCGATGGGGCCGGCGCAGATCGCCGGCACCGTGCTGGTGCTGATCGGCGTATTGCTGGTAACCCGCCTGCGGCGCTGACGCCGGAGCAGGCGCGTGCGCGCATCCTGGCAGTGATCCGCGCGATCCCGGCGGGGCAGGTGATGGGCTATGGGCAGGTGGCGATGCGCGCGGGCCTGCCCGGGCGTGCACGCCTGACCGCGCGCATCCTGGGCCAGAACGACGACCCGGACCTGCCCTGGCATCGCGTGCTGCGCTCGGATGGGCGCATTGCCATGGAGGAAGGTTCGGCCGGTTGGCGCGAACAGTCGCAGCGGTTGCGCGCGGAGGGCGTGGTGGTGGAGAACGGCCGGGTGCGGATGCCGGCGGCTGATCCGGCGGCGGCACTGGATGCCGCCGTGTGGGGACCGGGCTGAGCACCGCTGGCGACTGAACGGGCCGCGCCTGCCGGTCGCCAACAAGACACGGTGCTGCGGCTATGATGGAGACCGTTCCATGCCGGTGCTCCCATGTTCCCGCGACTGCCAACCGTCACCAAGGCCCTGCTGATCGCCAACGCGATCCTGTTCCTGCTGCAGCAGCCGTTCCTGCTCGGCATGCAGACCTTCGAGCCGTTCATGCTGCAACCGCTGCAGCAGGGCTTCGATGCGTTCTCGCCGGGCGGCAACTTCCAGCCCTGGCAGCTGCTGACCTATGGCTTCCTGCATGGCAGCTTCGGCCATCTGTTCTTCAACATGCTGGCGGTCTTCATGTTCGGCGCGCCGCTGGAGCAGACCTGGGGCGAGAAGCGCTTCCTGCTGTATTACCTGGTGTGCGTGGCCGGTGCAGGCGTCTGCCAGCTGTTGGTGGGCACGCTGCTGGAAAACCCGGCCACGGTGCTGGGCGCCTCCGGCGGCGTGTTTGGCCTGCTGCTGGCCTACGGCATGCTGTTCCCCAACCAGCGGGTGATGCTGCTGTTCCCGCCGATCCCGATGAAGGCACGGACCTTTGTGATCCTGTTCGGTGTGGGCGAGCTGGTGCTGGGAATGACCGGCTGGCAGCCCGGCGTGGCCCATTTCGCGCACCTGGGCGGCATGCTGTTCGGCTGGTTGCTGATCCGCTACTGGCGCGGGCAGCCGCCGTTCAACAAGCGCCGCCCCCCCGGCCCGCCGAATCGCCCGAACCACCTGCGCAGCGTCAAATGATCCGAAGGATCATTTGACGCTGTAGGTGCCAACCTTGGTTGGCACGCTTTGAATGGGATCATTTGACGCTGTAGGTGCCGGCCGTTGGTCGGCACACCTTGTCCCACGCGGGTAGGTGCCAACCTTGGTTGGCACGCTGTAGATGTTGTAGGTGCCGACCGTTGGTCGGCACACCTCTACAGATCCTGCAGCACCACCTGCGCGGCGTTGTGCCCCGGCGCACCGGTGACGCCACCGCCGGGATGGGTGCCCGCACCGCACAGGTACAGGCCGGGCAGGGCGCCGCGATAGCCGGCCTGGCCGACCATCGGCCGTGCCGAGAACAGCTGGTTGGCACTTAGTGCGCCGTGGAAGATGTCGCCACCGACCAGGCCGAAGATCCGCTCCAGATCCAGCGGTGACAGTACCTGCCGACCGAGCACGCTGTCGGCGAAGCCGGGCGCATACCGTTCAACGGTGGCAATCATCAGGTCGGCCACGGTTTCCCGGTGATCATCCCAATGGCGGCCCTCAGGCAACACCGGTGCCACGTGCTGGCAGAACAGGCTGGCCACATGCTGCCCGGGCGGTGCCAGTGAATCGTCCAGCGTACTGGGTATCAGCATTTCCACGATCGGTTCGCGCGACCAACCGTCGCGGCGCGCATCCAGCCAGGCGCGGTCCATGTAGTCCAGGCTGGGGGCCATGATGATGCCGGCGCTGAGGTGATCGCCGGGGCCGGGCAGGGCGCTGAAATCCGGCAGCCGCGACAGCGCCACGTTCATCCGGAGCGTGCCCGAACCACAGCGCCAGTTCGCCATGCGTTCGCGCGTTGCGTTGGGTACCTGTGCTGGTTCCAGCAATTGTTCGTACAGTAGCTTCGGATTGACGTTGGCGACCACCGCGCGTGCGCGCAGGATTTCGCCGTTGGCCAGTTCCACGCCCACCGCGCGGCCCTGTTCGATCCGCACGCGCTGCACCCCGGCCTCCACGCGCAGTTCCGCACCGGCCTCGCGTGCCGAGGCCGCAATCGCCTGGCTGATCGCGCCCATGCCACCAATCGCATGGCCCCACGCACCTTTCACGCCATTGCACTGGCCGAACACGTGGTGCAGCAGCACGTAGGCGCTGCCCGGTGCATAGGGGCTGGCGTAGTTACCGACGATGCCATCGAAGCCAAACAGGGCCTTGATCGGCTCGCTCTCGAACCAGCGGTCCAGATACTCGGCCGCTGAGAGCGTGAACAGGTCCAGCAGTTCCTGCCGCAGCGAGGCATCCAGCGTCGCCAGTTCACGACCAAGGCGACCCATCTGCCACAGGGCGGGCAGGGCGCGCCAACCGCCTGCTGCACCCAGGTCCGGCGGCGCGCGCAGGGCCCATGCGCGCAGTACGTCGGCGAAGATCTCCAGGCGTGCCTCGTACGCGGGCAAGTGCTGCGCATCCCGCTCGGAGAACTTCGCCACCTCGGCCTGGGTGCGACCGGGTGCCGACAGCAGATAGCGGTCATCAGGCAACGGCAGGAAGTTGTTGGCAGGACGCGCGACGATGCGCAGTCCATGGGCATGCAACTGCAGGTCGTCGATTACCTTCGGCTGCAGCAGCGATACCGTGTACGACGCCACCGAGTTGCGGAAACCGGGATGGAATTCCTCGGTGACTGCGGCACCGCCGAGAACGCCACGACGTTCCAGCACCAGCACCTTCTTTCCGGCGCGCGCCAGATAGGCCGCGCAGACCAGGCCGTTGTGGCCACCACCAACGACGATCGCATCCCAGGTCATCAGCACCTCTGAAAAGGGGACGGAGGGGATTAAGTCGCAATCTGCATCTGCGCACAGGACATGGGGAGAAACGACTTAATCCCCTCCGTCCCCTTTTTTGATTGCCGCTTCGATGGTGGCGATGTCGATCTTCTTCATCGGCATCATTGCGTTGAAAGCGCGCTCGGCCAGTGCCTTGTCCTTGCTGGTCACCGCTTCGATCAGCATGCGCGGGCTGATCTGCCAGGAGATGCCCCAGCGGTCCTTGCACCAGCCGCATTGGCTCTCCTGTCCACCGTTGCCGACGATCGCATCCCACAGGCGGTCGGTCTCGGCCTGGTCTTCGGTCTGGATCTGGAAAGAGAAGGCTTCGCTTTGCTTGAACGCGGTGCCGCCGTTGAGGCCGACGCAGGGGATGCCACAGACGGTGAATTCGACGGTCAGCACGTTGCCTTCCTTGCCGTCGGGATAGTCACCGGGGGCGTGATGCACGGCGGTCACTGCGCTGTCTGGCAGGAGGCTGGCATAGAAGGTGGCGGCTTCGAGTGCGCAATTGTCGTACCAGACACAGATCGTGTTCTTGTGCGCCATGTCGGGGCTCCGCGATGGACGAAGCCGCAGCGATAGCACGCCGGGTGTTAACCCGGGATCTCCACGCCGGGGCATCACGCACCGTTGATGGAGACTGCAATCTGGAAGCCAAGTCGCTAATTTTCAAACAGAACGTGAACGGAGTTCACGTTTGTATCGAAATTTCTCTTTTAATTTCAATTGGTTGTTTTTGTTCAGCTGGCATTGCAAATTGAGGATTGGGGAAATTAATATTTGGTTCAGCTGAAACAGAAGCGTCGCTTCTGTGCAGCGCTTCTGCAACAGCAGCCTGATCTCCGTCGAATCAAGGAAACTCAATGAGCAGCAGCAAGCACGTCACAAGGTTGAAGCGCACCGCGCTGGCGGTGGTCATGACGTCTTTCATTGGCGCCGCCGCGGCACAGAGCACGACCGGTTCGTTGTTTGGCAATGCGCCTGCCGGTACCACCATCGTCGTGCAGAGTGACACGGGCCTGACCCGGTCGGCGACCGTCGACAGCAGCGGCCGCTACAATCTAGGTTCCTTGCCAGTGGGTAAATACACCATTACCCAGCAGCGTGATGGCCAGACCATCGAGCGACGTGAGAATGTGCTGCTGAGGGTAGGCGGTGGCACCGAGGTGTCGTTTGGCGGCGGTGCGGCCGGAGCAACTACGCTTGGCACTGTGAACGTTGTTGCGGCCAACGTGCCGAAGATCGACGTCAGCAATACTGTCTCCAAGTCGGTGATCACCTCCGAGCAACTCGACGTGTTGCCCCTGGGCCGTAGCGCCGAAGCCATTGCGCTGCTGGCGCCGGGCGTGGTGTCTGGCAGTGGATCCTTTACCAATGGTTCGCGGTCGGTGCTGTCGTTCGGTGGCTCCAGCGTTACCGAGAACGCCTACTACCTCAATGGCTTCAACGCCTCCAACCCGCTCAGCAACCTCGGTGGTGTCAGCCTGCCCTATGGCTCGATCGACCAGCAGGAAACCTACATGGGCGGCTACGGTGCCGGCTATGGTCGCTCCACCGGTGGCGTGATCAATCAGCTGGGCAAGCGCGGTACCAACGAATGGCATTTTGGTGTCCAAGCTACGTGGGCACCTGACTCGTTGGCCGCCTCCGCAGCGACGGTGATGTATCCGGACCGCGAGTTGCCTGCAGGCTATGCCTATACCAAGGACTCGCTACGTGGCAGCCTTTATCGCTACCGCAAGGACGATGCCGCGACTCGCACCACCTACAGCGGTTATGCCAGTGGCCCGTTGATCGAGGATCGCCTGTTCATCCATCTGGCCGCCGAGAAGGACCGTACGGAAGGCGTGTCGACGAACAGTGCGGCGGCTTCGCAACAGGTTCGCAACCACTACACGATCGACACGCCAAAGTTCTATGGCAAGATCGACTGGAACATCAACGACAGCAATACCCTTGAGTACACACGTGTGCAGAACACCGATCGCACTGGTGGCTACTACCGGTCGTTCGAGTACGACGACCTGACCGAAGGCGATCGCACCGGTACCTTCCCGAACACCACGAAGGTCAAGGACGATTTCGATATTTTCAAGTACACCGGCTACCTGACTGATGACCTGACCCTCAGCGCGGTCTGGGGACGCAGCAAGCAGATCAACCTGGAATCCAACCCTGCCTCGTCCGGCATCCCCTATCTCAGTGCTCCGGGTAACCAGGACCCGGCCATCACGGGTGGGCGTCCCATCCGCAACAGCCAGCCTGAGCTCTATGAAAAGGCTGCAGATGCGGGCAGCAAGACTCGCGGCTTGCGACTGGATCTGCAGTATCGCATCGGTGACCACGAGCTGACCGGTGGTATCGACAACATGTATTACCAGGGGCACAACGAAGGCCAGAAGGTCACGGGCCCCGGCTATGCGTGGATCTATGGCCGTGTCGAACCCGGCGAATCGCCGAGCCCGCGCTTCGACATCGCGCCACCGCCAGGTGATGGCTACTTCGTGCAGAAGTACATCCTCTCCACGACCACCAGCATGTCAGTCAAGCAGAAGGCCTACTACCTGGAGGATCGCTGGCAAGTCACGCCGAACTGGCTGCTGACCATCGGCGTCCGCAACGACAAGTTCACCAACTACAACAGTGATGCCAGGCCCTATGTGGAGAGTGGCGATCAGTGGGCGCCGCGCCTTGGAGCAAGCTGGGACGTGTTCGGCGATTCGTCGCTGAAGTTGTTCGCCAATCTCGGTCGCTACTACCTGGCACTTCCGAACAGCGTGGCCATTCGCGGTGCTTCGGCATCGACCTTCACCCGCGAGTACTTTGCCTACAGCGGTATCGATGAGAACGGTGTTCCGACGGGCCTCACCGCGCTTGGCCCGGGCCCCGTGTCGTCCAACAACGAGTACGGCCAGACCCCGGATCCGCTGTCGGTAGCTCCAACAGACCTGAAGTCGCAGTACCAGGACGAACTCATTCTTGGTTTCGAGAAGACGCTGGGTGAGCGCTGGAACTCCGGTGCTAAATTCACCTATCGCCGCCTGCAGTCAGCTATCGACGACACCTGTGACTCGGACCGCATCATCGACAAGCTGGACGCGATGGGTGTTGATTCAAGCGATCTGGTGATCCCAGGTTGCGTGATCTTCAATCCCGGCAAGACGAACACCATCATGCTCAAGCATGCCGATGGTTCGGGCTATACGCCGGTACGGATGAGTTCGGCAGATTGGGGTTTCGGGAACAAGAAGGCCAAGCGCGATTACATTGCTGTGGACCTGTTCATCGAGCACCCGCTGAGTGACAAGTGGTATGGCCGCCTGGACTACACCTGGTCGCGCAACTTCGGCAACACCGAAGGCCAGGTGAAGTCGGACATCGGACAGGATGATGTTTCCAAGACGCAGGACTGGGATGCTGGGGCGTTGATGGAATACGCGGGCGGGTACCTCGCCAACGACCGGCGCCACCAGCTGAAGGGCTATGGTGCATACATGTTCAATGACGAGTGGTCGGCGTCGGCGACCCTGCGTGTCATGTCTGGAATGCCGAAGAGCTGCCTGGGCTACTACGGCACCGATGAAAGCGATCCTTTGGGTTACGATGCGGCGTATCACTATTGTGGTGGCACGCCGTCGCGCCCGGGTGATGCCGGCCGTACGCCATGGACCACGCGCGTGGATCTGGGTGTGATGTATCGCCCTGCGTTTGCCGATCACAAGTTGGCTTTCGGTCTGGATGTCTTCAATGTGCTCAATCAGCGTCGTGCCGTGCAGACCGATGCGGTATATGAGGATGCTCCCTACACCGTGTCGAACACCTACGGTATGGGCACGTTCTTCAGCGCACCGCGTTCGGTCCGTGTCAGTGCGTCCTACGACTTCTGATCGTAGTCACGTGTCGACCTCTCCATGAGATGAATTGGGCCCCGGCAATGCCGGGGTCCTTTTTTTGGAGTGACTCGCATGACCCGGCCTACCATAGGTTGACATCTACGGGGGGGGGGGGATGGTCCGGCCGCCGGCAGGCGGCCAAGGACGCCCGATGCATCGCATCGGGCGTCTGCACTTTAAGGCACAGGTGGGGCGCTCAGCGTTGCCGCGCATGGATCTTCTGGTAGTAGTCCGAACAGTACTGGATGCCGCGATCAGAGTGATGGATCAGCTTCTGCTGTGTCTTTCTTCCTTTCAATGTCATCTCCAGTGCCTGAGCTACCTGCTCTGTCTGCAGCGTTTCATGCACGTTCCAGACCACGATCTTGCGTGACCATGCATCCGTGATCAGGCTCAGTTACACGAATTTCCACTGCGACGGCAGATAGGTGATATCCGCTACCCATGCCTGTTCGATACCGGTGGGTGTCACGCACCCTTCGTCCGGTTCGAGCAGGTTCGGATGCCTCCGGAAGCGATGATGGCTGTCGGTGGTCTTGTGATAACGGATCTGTTGGCACCAACAGGCGTGCTTCTTGAAACACCTCAGACACGCGGTCGCGCCCCAGGGCGATGCCCACCGCCTGTAGCTTCGGTTCGATCAAATGGTGCAGTTTGCGGGTAACGATCCGCGGCTGGCGTACGGCAATCGCTCACCAGTGCCTGTGCCGTGGCATCGACAGCGTGTCGCCGCTGATGACGGCGTCCAGTCTGACAGAACGCCTGCCGACTGATTGAAGGTCAGCGAGTAATCCCGCTGGCTGCGCCTGATTGTTGATTTCATTGAACATTCCTTTTCCAGAGGGAAAAGGTGTCAACTCAATTCAGGACGGGGCAGCACAAGGAAAAAGGCGCCCTGAAGGCGCCCTTTTCCTGTTGTCGCTATAGCCGCACGATCAGCGCCAGACTTTGATCTGGTCGGCTTCGCTGCGCTGCATCGGCTGGCCGGCCTTGCAGCTGAAGGTGGCACCGAAGGCCGGCAGGTTGGCCAGCGTGCCGTTGCTGCGCCACACGCCCGGTGCACGGATGTCGGCGGTCAGGCGGCGTACGGCCTCGTTCGGCGACAGCTGCTGTGCCCACAGCGCCGACCAGGCACGGAAGAAGCCCTGCTGCTGCGCCTGCTTGGCCTTTGGCTCCTGTGCGACGTAGGCCGCCCAGGCCAGTTCCAGGCCCGCGATGTCGGCCAGGTTCTCTTCCTGGGTGAGCGCACCGTTGACCTTGGCGCCCTTCACGCCCGGGAAGTCGTAGGCGCCGTACTGCGCGGCGACGCGGTTGCCGAGCAGGGTCCAGGCGGTCTTGTCGGCCGGAGTCCACCAGCTGCGCAGTTCGCCCTTGGCGTCCACCAGCGCGCCCTTGGCATCGATGGCTCGGGTCAGCTCGTGGCCGACCAGACCACCGAAGCTGCCGAACTTGTCAGCCGCATCGGCCTTGGCATTGAACACCGGGCCCTGCAGGATCGCGGCGGTGACGATCAGGCGGTTCTGCGCCAGGTCGTAGGCCAGCGACGGCTGCTGCGGCAGCACGTCCCAGCGGCGGTCGGCGTTGCCCTTGCCGATGCGACGCATTTCTTCGCGATGACGCCAGGTCGAAGCGATCAGCATGTTGCCACCGAACGAACCGCGGCCCATCGGCTGCACGGTGTAGTCGAGATCGCGCAGCGGGGTGCCGATCTCGATCTTCAGCGCGGCCAGCTTGGCCTGTGCTTCGGTCTTGGCCTCGGCACTCATCCAGCTGCTGTTCTTGACCGCCTCGATCTGCACTTCGCGCACCTTGTCGACGATCCACGCGGCCTGGCGGCGGTCTTCGGCAGACAGGTAGCGGGCGGCGTACTCACGACCGACCATCGGGCCGGCGGCCACGTTGATCGCATCCAGCACGTCTTCCCAGCGCTGCGGCGGCAGGGTTTCGCCACGCAGCACGCGGCCGCGGAATTCGAATTCGGCGTCGCGGTAGGCCTTGGACAGGTAGGGCGCCATCGAGTCGCCCACGCGCCAGCGCAGGTAGGCCTTCCACTGGTCCGGCTTGAGCTTGGTGACCATGCCATCGAGCTGCTTGAACAGGCCCGGGTCGGCCAGCGAGACCAGATCGTCGTCCACGCCCTGGGCCTTCAGGAAGGCATCCAGCTGCAGGTTGCGGTAGCGGCTGTTGAGCTCCTTGGTGGAGATCGGCGCGTAGTTGTTGAACGGGTTGTTGATGCCGGCCAGCGACTGCGCATTGCGTGCCAGCTCGGTTTCCAGCGCGATCACCGCCTGCGACTCGGCATCCAGCTTGGCGGCCGGGGTGCCGGTCAGCGCCAGGATCTGCTTGACGTAGTTGCGGTAGCGGCCCATCAGGGCCACGGTATCGGCGTCGGTGCGGGTATAGAATGCCGGATCCGGCAGGCCCATGCCGCCCTGCATGAAGTAGCCGATATGGCGGTCCAGCGCCTTCAGGTCGACGTCCGGGCCGAAGTTGAAGGCCACCGGGATACCGACCTGATGCAGCGCAGCGATCGATGCCGGCACATCCTTGGCCTTCTTGATGGCGTTGATGCGGGTCAGCAGCGGGGCGATCGGGTTCGAGCCGTCCGCTTCCACGGCGGCTTCGTCCAGGCCACTGGCCCAGAAGTCGCCCAGCAGTTTCTGCACGTTGCCCTGCGGCGACTTCATCGCGGCGTCGAGCAGTTCGCGCTGCTGCTGGCGGCTGCGATCAACCAGCTGGCCGAGTGCGGTGGTGGCACCGGTCTGCGGCACCGGGTTGGCCTTCAGCCAGCCTGCGTTGGTGGCGTCGTAGAAGTCGCTGCACTGGGCACTGACGGCCGGGGCGCGTGCAGCCTTCTTCTTGGCGGCGGCGAACGCATCGTGGGTCGGGACCAGGGTCGCCAGGCTGATGCCCAGGGCGATGGCAAGCGGACGGAAGTTGGGCATGTGGAACGAATCCGTGATGGATTGAGGGCGCGCGCACTATAGCAAGCCGGGCATCGACGCGGCATGCACGCATCACACCGCTTTCGCAGGACACCGGCATCCATAGATCCACCCCATGCGTGGGTGACATGCGAGGCACCGCAAAAAACAAAGGCCCGGGAATTCCCGGGCCTTTGCAGGTCTGCCGCAGCGTCAGCCAGGGCTTACCAGATCACCACCTGCTGCTCGCCGGTGCGGGCCATCGGCGAACCGGCCTTGCACTGGAAGGCCGCGGCAAAGGTCGGCAGGTTCGACGGCGCACCCATGGCGCGGAACTGCGCCGGGGCGTGCGGGTCGGTCGCCAGGCGGACCTTGGCGTTTTCCGGGGTGTACTTGGTGCGCCACACGGTGGCCCAGTTGAAGAAGAAGCGCTGGTCGCGGGTGAAGCCGTCAACCTTCGGGTCTTCCTTGCCGGCGGTGGCCTTCTGCAGGGCGTCGTAGGCAGTGGCCAGGCCACCCAGGTCGGCGATGTTCTCGCCCAGGGTCAGGTGACCGTTCACGGCCTGGCCGTCGACCTTGTACTGGTCGAACTGCTTGACCAGCTTGCCGGTCAGGCCTTCGAAGTTCTTCTTGTCAGCCGGGGTCCACCAGTCTTCCATGTTGCCGGTCGGCCCGAAGCGTGCGCCCTGGTCGTCGTAACCGTGGGTCATTTCATGGCCGATCACCGCACCGATACCGCCGTAGTTCAGCGCGTCGTCGGCCTTCGGATCGAAGAACGGCGGCTGCAGGATGGCGGCCGGGAACACGATCTCGTTCTGCAGCGGGTTGTAGTAGGCATTGACCGTCTGCGGGGTCATGCCCCACTCGGTCTTGTCCACCGGCTTGCCGATCTTGGACAGGTTGAACTTGTAGTTGAACTCGTTGGCGGCGCGCACGTTGCCCAGGTAGCTGTCACGCTGGGTCTGCAGGCCCGCCCAGTCACGCCACTTGTCCGGGTAACCGATCTTCGGGGTGAAGGTTTCCCACTTGGCGATGGCCTTGGCCTTGGTTTCCTCGCTCATCCAGCTCAGGCCCTGGATGCGTTCCTTCAGCGAGGCGGCCAGGTTCTTCACCAGCTCTTCCATCTTCGCCTTGGCTTCCGGCGAGAAGGCTACCTTCACGTACAGCTGGCCGAAGGCTTCACCGGCATCGTTCTCGATCGTACCCAGCACGCGCTTCCAGCGCGGCTTCTGTTCCTTCTGGCCGTTGAGGGTCTTGCCGTAGAACTCGTAGTTCTCCTGCACGAAGGCATCGGCCAGGTACGGCGAGGCGCTGTCCACGGTGTGGAAGCGCAGGTAGGCACGCCACACCGACGGATCGGTGTCGCCCAGCGCCTTGCTCACTTCCTCATGGAAAGCCGGCATGGCCAGCGAGAACTTCTCCGGCGCGGCTACGCCCTGCGACTTGAAGAACTCGGTCCAGCTGAAGTTCGGGGTCAGCTTGTCGGCGTCGGCCAGGGTGACCGGGTTGTAGAACAGCTCGACGTTGCGCGAGAGCTCTACGCGCGACTTGGAGGCCTTGGCCAGGCGGGTCTCGAATTTGACGACTTCCTCGGCCTGCTTGGCCGCATCGGCGGCGGCGACACCGGACAGTTCCAGCACCTTGGCGACGTGCGCCTGGTAGGCCTTCAGCTTGTCGGCGTTCTTGGCATCGGTGTAATAGGTGGTGTCCGGCAGGCCCAGGCCGCCCTGGCTGGCGTAGGCCATGTTCACGGCCGAATTCTTGAAGTCGGCTTCGGCGCCGAAGCCGAACAGGACGTTGTCGCCCTTGGCGGCGCTGCTGCGCAGGTAGTTGGCGATGGCCGCCTTGTCCTGCAGACCGTCGATCGCGGTCAGGTCGGCCTTCAGCGGCTCGATGCCCTGGGCATTGATCTTGGCTTCGTCCATGCCGGTGGCCCACAGGTCGCCGACGATCTTCTCGATATGGTTCGGGTTCTTGACCTGCGCGACCTGCTCGGCCAGCTGGTGCTGCACGGCCACCGAACGCTCGTCGAGGATGGTGAATGCGCCCCAGCTGGTGCGGTCGCCCGGAATTTCATTGGCGGCCAGCCACTTGCTGTTCACGTAGTCGCCGAAGGCGCCGCAGGCGTCCTTGCTGGCATCCAGGTCGCTGGGCTGGAAGGCGTTGTAGGCCGGCAGCTTGCTCTCGTCCAGCGTGTAGTGGGTGGCTTCGGCCGCAGCCGGCGTGGAGGCGGTGGCGTCCTTGGCCGGGGTTTCAGTCTTGCCGCAGCCGACCAGCGCGGCCGAAACGGCCAGGGTCAGCAGCACGATCTTGGGAGTACGGGTCACTTTGATGGCCTCCAGGCCGAGTGAGTCAGGGAAGGGCCGCGGGGACGGCCGTGGGCCGAACAATACGCCGCCGGCCTGCCCTGCAAGGGTGTCGAAGGTCATGGCCGGACGCAAGGGGGGCTTCGCGGGCACAAAAAAGCAGACCCGGCACAAAGCCGGGTCTGCGGGTTGCAACAAGTTCGGACGGATCAGAACTTGTAGTTGACGCCCATGTACATGAATCGGCCGATGTTGTCGTAGTAAGCCGAGCCGAGGTCCGCGCCGAAGTAATTGACCGGCGGATCCTTGTCGAACACGTTGTCCACGCCCAGGTACACCTCGACACCGGAATCAGCCATTTTGTAGCCGATCTGCATGTTGTGGTAGGTGAACGACGGGTTCCAGATCGGGCTCTGCGAACCCGGGTTGCTGTTGTAGCTCTCCGGGAACACGCGCAGGTTGCGATGGATGTACACCATGTCCCAGCTGGCGCGGAAGTTGCCCAGCGTGTACTTGGCGGTGAACTGACCGCGCCAGCGCGGATTGGTCACGTAGTTCGAGCGTTCCTTGTACTCACTCGGGAAGTCCTGGAACTCCCATTCACGCGATTCCAGCAGGCGGCTACCGACCAGGCGCAGGTTGGTGTGGCCACCGAACATGCCGAAGTCGTAGTTCATTTCCAGATCGATGCCGGTGCGGCGCTTCTTGGCCAGGTTTTCCTGCAGCGCGGTCCAGTCATAGATGCTGTATGCCGGGAACTCGGCACCGTTGGCCCCGGTTGCGCCGCCGACCGGGGCGCGCTTGATCTTGCTGCAGAACGAGTTGTTGATACCCCCCGGCGAATCCACGCAGCGGGTGGCGAGGGTTTCGGCGGTAACCGCACCGATGGCGTCCTTCAGCGTGATGCGCCAGTAGTCGACCGACATGCCGAAGCCTTCGAAGAACTCAGGCTGCCAGACGAAGCCGATCGAGCTGGTGGTTGCACGCTCCGGCTTCAGGTCCGGGTTGCCGCCGCTCAGGCCGGGACGGTTTGCGCTGTAGGAGTCGATCCAGTTGGCCGGAATGCCCAGAGCTGCGCAGTTTGCGGCGCGCAGTGCCGGGTCGCCGGCAGTGCCGGGGCGGTTCGGGTTGGTGCGGTTGGTATTGCAGGGGTCGCTGATGGTCGCGAAGTTCTGCGACTGCTCGTCATACAGTTCGCCAATGTTGGGAGCACGGATGGCCTTGGCCAGGGTGCCGCGGACGCGCAGGGATGGGATGACTTCCCAGTCCAGTCCGACATTCCAGGTCTTGGTCGAGCCGATGGTGCTGTAGTCCGAGTAACGGCCAGCCACGTCCAGCGACAGGCGGCGGATGCCGGGAATGTCAGCCAGCAGCGGAATGTTGGTCTCGGCAAAGACTTCCTTCACGTTGTAGGAACCGCCACCGCCGTTGATGGCGTTGAGGAAGGTGGCACCGGAGGCGGCCAGCGGATCGGTGCGCTCCAGGCTCTTCTCCTTCCGGTACTCCACACCGGCGGCGATGCCCACGTCACCGGCCGGCAGCGAGAACAGCGCGTTGTTGTTCACCGATGCGCTGAACACGGTCTGCTGAAGCTTGCCGAAGTAGTGCGAACGGGTATTGAACCAGTCGGCTGCTTCCTGCGGCACAGCGCCGTTGCCGAAGATGCTGAACGGAATGCAGCCCGAACCGATCAGGCTGCGGTTGTAGGCGCGGCCGCCGGCGTTTGCATTGGTAGCGTTCGCATCGCGATCGACGCGGCAAACGATATTGCCGTTGGCATCACGCACGGCATCCAGACCGGCCTGCCAGCGCTCGTTGATGCGGTTGTTGACGTTGACACGGTTGATCTCGGTCTCGCCGTAGTTGCCGGAAGCCTCGTAGTTCCAGTTGTCGCCAAACATGCCTTCGACGCCGAAGACAAAGCGCTTGGTTTCGCGCTTGACTTCTTCACCACGGCGGCCGGCGTCGACGTTGAAACGAGCGATCTGCAGCTGGGGGAGCCCGTTGGCATCCATCAGTGCGCCCAGTTCCGGGCTGATGAACGCGTTGTCGCGTCGGATACGGATGGTGCTGTCGAAAGCCGGCTGGCCAAAGAAGGTCGATTCAGTCTTGGTGTACTTGCCTTCGAAGAACAGGCGGTGCTTGTCGTTCAGATCGAAGTGGGCAACGGTATTGACGCTGACGCGATCGAACTTCGGCTGCAGGTCGGCAACGGCATTCAGGTCGGCGAAATCACAGTTGACGCACGAGGACGGACTGACCACAGGACCATCGAAACGGTTGCGGCTGAAGCTGCCATCCGGATTGAAGTGGTACCGGTACTTGTAGGTCTCCGGCTTGGTGAAGTCGAACGTACCGCCGGCCTGGAAGGAGCCGCCATAGGACGTGGAATAGTTGCCGCCAGGACGGGCCAGGATGTTCTGCGGGTTGCTCTCGCTCGGCGGCCTGGAGCTGTCGAAGTTCGGGTTGGGCACAGTCACGTCGTAGCGCTGGCCGATCGAACGGTCGCCACGGCCGAAACGATCCTGCTGGCTGTACTCGACGGCGACGGCCACATTGCCGCGGCCGTCGGCGAAGTTGGTGCCTGCCGTAGCCGACACGAAGCCGCGGTTGAAGCCACCTTCACCCGCGATGCCCTTCTGGGCGCGGGCTTCGAAACCTTCGTAGTTCTTCTTCATGATGAAGTTGACCACGCCGGCCACGGCATCCGCACCATAGATGGCCGATGCGCCACCGGTGATGACTTCAACGCGCTCGATCCACTCCACCGGGATGGTGTTGACGTCGACTGCGGTGCTGCCCGGGCTGGCGCCGACGTGGCGGCGGCCGTTGACCAGCACCAGAGTGCGGTCGTAGCCCATGCCACGCAGGTCCATCAGACCCAGGCCAGCGGTACCGATGTACCGGGTGGAATTGCCCAGCGTGAACGACGGTGCCAGCTGCGGCATCTTGTTCATCAGGTCGCTGATGGTCAGCGCGCCGGTCTGGCGGATTTCTTCGGCGGTGATGGCGGTAACCGGCGAAGAGGTCACGAAGCCCGTACGCGCAATGCGCGAGCCGGTCACGCTGACGCGGTCCAGATCGACCGGGTTGGTGCCGGAGCTGGCTTCCTGGGCCAGGGCCGGGCCTGCAGCAGCCATCATCAGACCGGCCAGAAGGGCATTGGTCAGCGGGTGGCGACCGGGAGTGCGGTGGTGCGTCATCGAGTGGATCCCCCTAGTGGACAGAATTCTTTCGCTTCCGTGCAGTTGTTATGTTGATGTTCAGATATCGTCCTGACTTGACGCGAACCTAACATGTCCTTAACGCAAAGTGGCCATTTGCGGCATGCATTGACACATTCTGTATCGCCTTGATACACAAAACTGCAATAAATACAGTTACTTGGTATCAGTTGTAATTGCCTTGTCGAGATCGTGAGGCGAATGCTGAATGGGCTGTTAAGGGCAGCTTTGCGCAAATTGGTGGTTCGCTTTGCATGGACAAGGCCTTGGAAGAGGGGCTGCGCGATCTCTTCCCCGCGTCCTTTCCCCTGCATTCAGCTGCAGGAAGGCCATGGTCGAGGTCTGAGCGGTTCGCGCTGCTGGGCGGGCATTCCGAGACACGCATCCGGTTCGCGCAGGTCGCATTGCGGTGTCACCTGGATCTTCAGAGTGTTGAAGATCGGCCAGCGTCCTGGAATCACAATGGTGCCGCGGGTGGCGGTACCGCCTCCGAAGCTGATCCCGATGATCATGTTGGCCACCTTGGCCGAGCCAGGATGGTCGAAGCGCCTTCGCGCAGCTGGCGCGCCGGCTGCGGCCGCCCGAGAGCTCTTCGTTCCGCGCCGAGCCAGTGAACAGGCCCGGGTTGAAGAGGTAATGTTCAATGAAATCAATGATCAGACGCGGCCAGTGGGACTATCCAGGGGCCGTCAGGTTGTCGGCGGCCGATCATCAGGTCGAACGCGCGGAACCGACCAGCAGAAAGGCTCGGGGAACCCTATGGGATCCCAGGATCCAGCACGATGCTGGCGCGGCTTCGCCGACGTGGCCGGCAAGCTGGGTCAGGGGAGACATCATGTCCTCCCATGACGACTGCCCCGGAAATGGAACAGCCAATGCAGACGCCCGATGCAGTGCATCGGGCGTCCTTGGTCACCTGGCGGCGGCCGGACCCTCCACGCCACAGGTGCCAACCCATGGCGGGATGAGTCATTCACTACGGGATCAGAACTTGTAGGACACGCGCGCGAAGAACGTCCGGCCGTACCAGTCGTACTGCGAGGCGTAGATCGGCACGTTGCCGTAGCGATCACCGGCACCGGCCGAGATCAGGTCCGGTGCCTTGTCGAACAGGTTGCGCACGCCGACCATGATGTTCCAGTCATCCATGTCGTAACCCACCGAGACACTGTGGCGGAACTGCCAGCTGGCCTTGATGTCGCGGGTGGCGTTCTGGTAGCCGGAATAGGTGAAGTTCGGGCTCAGGTCCTTGTTCTGCGTGCTGCTGACGTAGGTTCCCTGCCAGTTGAACGTCCAATCGCCGCGTTCCAGGCTGACGCTGGCCAGGCCAACGGTCTTCGGACGGCCGATGTAGCCGACCTGGTCGGAGGTGCTGATTCCGCTTTCAGCAGCCGAATCGAACAACTGATAGGTGTCCTCCAGGGTATAGGTCACCTGTGCTTCAGCGGAAAGCTTGCCGAACGCGAAGTCGTTGTCGTAATTGATCTGCAGGTCGTAGCCGCGGGTGCGCTCGCGGTTGATGTTGATGTACTTGTTGTAGATCGTGGTGATGTTGTTCGGCGACGTTGGATCCGTGGGGCTGTTGCGGACCAGCTGGTTGCAGAACGCGTTCGGGAAGACCGCCGAGCCGTAGCAGCCGGCGACGATGTCATACTCGTCAAGCTGGGTGATTTCGCCGCGTACGTCGTAATCGAAGTAGTCCAGTGCGACGTTGAGGTTGGCAAAGGTCGGGCTCCAGACCAGGCCCAGAGTCTTGGCCTTGGAGGTCTCCGGCTTCAGGTTGTTCTTGCCGCCACCACCCGAATAGATGGTCGCGCCGGTGCCGCCACCGACGTACGTTTCGGGAATGCCGGCGGCAGCGCAATTGGCACGGATAAAGGAGTTGTTGCTGTCGGCCCACTGGATGCATGGATCGATCTGGTTCTGTGCCTTGAAGCCGGTCTGGTCACCCAGGTACAGCTCATACAGGCCAGGGGCGCGGAACGAGGTGCCAATGGTGCCTCGCATGCGCAGTGACGGGACGATCTGCCAGTTCAGGCCGGTTTTCCAGACATGGTCTGAACCCGGTACCGAGTCGTACTCGAATACGCGACCGGACAGGTTGAGCGAGAGCGACTCGATGCCGGGAATGCCTTTCAGCAGCGGCACATCCACCTCGGCGAAAGCTTCCTTGACCTTGTCCGTGCCACGGGTCACACCGGCCGAGGTCGAGTTCCAGGAGCGGTCAGCCAGCGCAAAGTCAGACGGGGTGTCGTTGATCTTGTAGTGACGGAATTCGACACCGAACGCAGAAGCGACATCACCAGCAGGCAGCTTGAACAGGTTGCCGCTGAAGATGGCGTTGGCGCTGGCCTGTTCATAGGTCGTCTTGCCGGTATGCCATTGGCCGACCGCAGCGATCAGCTCGTTCATGCGGGCGCCGCTCAGGAAGCCGGGGTCGAAGTAATTCACCGGCATGTCATCTTCGGTGTAGTTCAGATCGCCGGCACGATCGACGTCGATCGAGAGCGCGCTGTACTTGCCGCGCGAACGGCTGTAGCCCGCATTGACTTCCCAGGACCAGCTGTCGGTGGACTTGAACTGGCCATCGAACTTGGTGGTGCCGTAGAAGTAGTCGACCGTGACTTTCTGGTCGCTCGGGAACGGCATGATGGTCTGGAAGTAGTCGTCCTCCGCTTCGTTGTACACGGTCGGATAGAACTGGCGCCAGCTGTGTGCCTTGGTTTCGCGACGGTTGTACAGGAACTGGGTCTTCCAGTTGAAACTGTCAAAGCTGAAGTCGGTTGCCCCGTAGAACGATGCGCGTTCACGCTGGTTGATCACTTCCTGGTCATGGAAGAACGGGTAGTTCAGCACATCCTGGTAGTACGCGGTGCCGCCATTGGCGTACGTCGGGGTCGGGCGCGGGCGCGGACGATAGCCCGGGAAGGGGCCGACCGTGCTGCCATCCGGCGAAGGTACATAACGGATGGCTGAGTTGCTCAGCTGGATGATGGTGTTTGCATACAGATTGGCAGAGTTGCAGCCGGCAAGATTGGTGCCAGCCAGAATCGACCGGTCTTCGCGATCGATGCGCTTGCCATCCGTGCCCCATACCCGGTCCTGGGCGCAGCTGAAGAAGTCGCGATCGCCAACAGTCAGCGCGTTCAGGCGATCCCATTGCACGGCAGCCACGATGCTGCCCTTGTCGAAGTTCCAACCATTGGCGATCGATGCCGAGAACTGCTCGCCACCACCGTGCTCCGGCACGCTCATCGCGTACGTCATCTCCGGGCGGTCGAGGCTCTTGCGGGTGATCAGGTTGACCACACCAGCCAGTGCATCCGAGCCGTAGATCGAAGAAGAGCCGTCCTTGACGATCTCGATACGTTGCAGGATCGACTGTGGGATGACGTTGAGATCGAAGGCGGCAACCTGACCGCGCGTACCCGCTGGGCCGGGGCGCTGTCCGTCAAGCAGGATCAGTGTCCGGTTTGCACCCAGGCCGCGCAGAGAAACGGTCTGTACACCCGTGCCGCCTTCGACGACATACCCGCCGAACTGGTTGTTCATCTGGGTGGAGCCAGCGGCGATCGCAGACGTCTGAAGGAAGTCGGCCGTATCGAACTGGCCGGCAGCGACACCCTTGTCGATCGAGATGACCTGCACCGGTGATGTGCTTTCATACTCGGGACGCTTGATCAGCGAGCCGGTAACCGTGACGGTGTCAAGGTTGGTGGCGCGCTTGGAGCTGCTGCTGGTACTTGACTGGGATGAATCCTGCTGTGTTGACTCCTGGGCAAAGGCCGGCAGCGCGGCGAGAGACGCCAGAACTGCAAGGGTCAGCGGAATCCGGTTCGGCATGGAAAGGCGGAAAACGTCGCGCATCGTTGAATATCCCTATTTGTTACGCTTCGGTTAATCGAGTGTATGGCTGGCGTAAAATAAATGCAACATGAACAATTGCGGCGATTATGGCTCAATTGTTAATGTCCAATTCATTATCTGGCCGGGCGCGCAGCCACGCCTGGTCACGTGGCCAGGCGTGGCGTGGGAGGGTCGAGCGCGGCGGCTCAGAGTCCGCCAGGTCCGCAGTCCTTCTTCAGGAAGCTCTCGATCAGGCCGAGCGTTTCGCGCTGTTGGCGGGGATACCACGGCATGCTGTGCTGCTGGTCAGCGATCAGGTGGAACTGTGCAGGCACCTTGTCCTTCACTGCGTCATAGAAACCCTGTGCGTGGAAGGAGGGAGTACGCACGTCACGGTCACCGACGAACAGCATCACCGGGATGTTCGCGCTGGCGGTGTTGCGCATGGGATCCATGCCCTTGACTGTCTGTCCCTGCAGGATGCGTTGCAGGCGGTTGTCACTCCAGGTCGTACCCAGCCGGGCCAGATCGGTAACCGGTGCTCCGGCGATCGCACACTGGTACGGAGAGTTGGGGCGTACGGTTGCTGCTGCGGCGGCGAATCCGCCGTAGGAATAGCCGAAGATCGCGATGCGGTCCTTCGCGGCAAGCTTCTGCGAGACCAGCCATGCGGCGCCATCGTCGTTGTCGTCGGACATCTTCTGGCCCCATTCGCGGTCGCCGGCGATCCACAGCTCACGACCCAGCCCGGATGAACCGCGGTACTGCGGGCGCAGCACCGCATAGCCGCGTGACGTCAGCAATGCGACCCAGCCTGAAGGATCCCATTGCATGTAATCCCGGGCCCAGGGGCCGCCGTGGGGGTGAATGATCGCCGGCGGCGCAGCGTCACCTTCCTTCCATCCAGCGGGAAGGTCCAGGATGGCCGATATCTCCTTGCCATCACGTGCCTTGTAGGTCACCCAGCGTTGCTCGCCTACGGCTCCCTTGGCAACCCATGGCCGTTCGCTGCCCAGGCTCACCACCTTCTTGCGATCAAGCAGCAAATAGTAGTTGGGTGGAGCATCTGAACTGGACGCGCGGAACAGGATGCGCGAGAAGTCGTCGTTGAGCCGGGTGATATCGATCTGCCTGCCCGGAGCCGCCTGTTTGAGTGTGTCCTGGATGGATTTCAGCGTCGGATCGACATAGATGGTTTGCAGCGCGGGTCCATCGAGGGTGAAGCCGACCACCTGGTTGAATGTGCTTGGGCGGGTGCTGAACACCAGGCTTGCGATGGAGAAGTTCGGGTTGGCCAGAACCGGTTCGCGGTCAAACGCCTGGGCTTTGGCGTCATACAGGTGCACCTGTACCTTGTCCGAGAACAGGTCGGTGAGCACGTAATATTTGCCGGTGGCATCATCCACGCCGGCCACTTCCACCGTATGGCGGTTGGACAGGCGTGATAGCAAGGGCTTCTGCAGGACGTACTGGCCACTGGTCGGGTCCAGGATGAGAATCTGCTGGTCGTAGTCGCCGCTGACCGGCTCGATCTGGGTCTTGGCCAGCACCTTGCCGGTGCGCGGGTCGAACAGTGCTGGCTGGGCACGCGTACCGCCGCGGAACAGGAGCTCGGTTTCCTTGGTCTTGAGGTTGTAGAGGTAATAGTTGGCGGTCAGTGAGATCTCGCTGAGCTGGCGGATGATGACCCGATCGGGGTCCAGTGGCAGCATGTTGACCAGTGACGCGCTGCCGCCCAGTTCCAGACAGCGCTGGGTCTGCTCGCTCACGCCGAGCTTGCGTGTGTTGTCGGTGAACGCCTCGTTGAAAGTCTTCTGTGACTGATCGGTCAGGTAGGTTTTGACCACGAAGGTCTTGGTTGCACCCGATACACTGCCTTCACCGCACCCACCCAGTTGCCCCGTCCATTCCTGGCGGCCAACGGCAAGAATCTGGTCGGACTTCAGTGCGCCAGCGGCGATGAACTTCATTCGTTCGCCGGACGGCGTGACGACCTTCGGGGCGCCGCCCAGCGCATCGGTGTCCCAGCTGGCCAGGGCGGTCTCCTCTGGATTGCCCGGTGAGGGGATCAGGGCGACCAGATGCTTGCCATCTGGGCTCATCGACACGGACTGCAGGGCTGGCTGGCGTGCCAGATCCTCGATCGGGATGGGGCCGGCATAAGCGGCCGTGCAGGCCAGGGCCAGCGAGAGGGCGGCGCACAGGGGGCGGCCATTGATCACGTGCATGTCTTGTCCTTTAGCTGCGCGTTGATTGGGTGAAGCTGACTGAAATATGAACGAGATCGGACGTTAGCAGATGTGCCTCTGCGGTGGCAGTGCCCCTTCTTCGGCCGGGGAGGACCGGCAGGGGAGGCGACCGGCGTCCCCGAAGCAAAAAAAAGGCCCCGCCGAAGCGGGGCCTGGTCCAGACACGAAGTCCGGAAAACGACGGGATCAGAAGTTGTACTTGACCTGGGCCGAGATCTGGCGGCCGTAGACGCTGTAGAAGCCGTCATTGAACGGGGTCGATTCGTTGCCCGGGTAGTTGTAGCGCTGGCCTTCCGGCAGCTTGTTGAACACGTTGTTGACCATCAGCGACAGGACCAGATCGTCCTGTGCCTGGTAGTTCATGCTCAGGTTGTACGTGGTGTACGAACCCCACTTGCCGGCCTTGGCGCCGGAAGAGTGGACGTAGCCGTAGCTGCGGCCGGTGTAGGCCAGGTAGTTCGGGGTGCTGCCGACGTAGTTGGCGTACACGGTGGTGGTGAACTTGGCGATGTTCCAGGCCACCGACAGGTCGCCGCGGACCTTGGCGAAGTTGTCGTAGTACCACATGTTGTACGGATCGCTCAGCAGATCCAGCTTGGCGGCACCCGGCATCGGCTGCACTTCACGCTTCAGCATGTTGGTGTAGTTGCCGGAGAACATCAGCGAGCCGAAGCGGCCGATATCCTGCTGGTACTTGGCCGCCACGGTCACCGCTTCCAGGTTCTGGCTGGCAACGTTGAGCTTCGGCGTGTACACGCGGGTCAGGTTGCCACCGGTATCGCGGGACACCCAGTTGGTCACGTCGCCGCAGCTGGCCGAGGTGTTGTTCGGCAGGCCGTTGTGGCACTGGTACTCGGCCAGCAGCAGCTGGTCGCTGCTGAGGGTCTTGACCTCGTTCTTGATCTTCCAGTTGTAGTAGTCCGCCGACAGCGAGAAGTTGCTGACCGGGGCCCACACCACGCCTGCACTCCAGACGTCGGCGGTGATCGGCTTCAGGTCCGGGTTGCCGGACTTTTCGCTGTACACCGAGGTCCCCTTGTAGAACGAGCAGGCCTCGTCACGCAGGCCATAACCCAGCTGGCTGCAGCGGTAGTAGTCGTTCTGGTTGGAGGCGTACGAGCCGCTCATGCCCTGGAAGGCATCGGACAGGGTCGGCGCGCGGAACGCGGTACCGTACTTGCCGCGCAGCAGCAGGCTTTCGATCGGACGGAATTCCAGGCCGATGCTGTAGGTCGCCTTGTCGACGGTCTTGTCGGCGATCTTGAAGGCGTCATAGCGGCCCGATGCACTGACGGTCAGCGTGTCATGCAGCGGCATGCGCAGTTCGCTGGTGACCGCATAGTTGCTGCGGTGGCCGGCGCCGGCGACAGCGGTGGTGCCCCACACGTTGCTGTTCGGGCCGCTGAAGGCCTGATCCGGCGAATAGTCCCAGCCTTCGCTGCCACCTTCCAGCACGACGGCCAGGCCGGCGTCGCCGCCCGGCAGGCTGAACAGCGAACCATTGGTCACCTGCACGCGACCCAGGTTCTGCCAGGTCTTGCTGCGGTGGGTGCCGTAGCCGGTGAAGCTGGCGAACTGGTCCGGGGTGATCGGCGAGTAGAAGGCCGCGTAGTTCGGGTTGTAGATGCCGAACTTGGCTTCCGGGTCCTTCGGGTCGTTGTAGGTGCCCAGACGCTGGCCCATCACGTTCTGGCCGAAGAAGCCATCGATCTTGTCCTTCCAGCGCACGAAGCGGTTCTGGTCCAGGCGGTACTCGCCGCGGGTGAAGCTGGCGCTGTAATCCCAGTTGCCGACCATGCCCTTGCCGCCCAGGGTGACCTGGTAGGCGCGGCTCTCATCGGAGTTGAGGATGTTGTTGTAGTCGCCTTGGCCGATTTCTTCCGGAGCGAAGGAGCGCTGCAGGTTCACGACCTTGCCGGAGTTCTGGTCGTAGAAACCGCCCATGCTCGACTTGGTGCCCCACCACAGGGCGCTGGCGCCGGAGGTGAACTCGGTCTTTTCCTTGCTGTACAGCACGTCGGCGAACAGCTGGAAGTTGTCGTTCACGTCGAAGGTCATCGACGAGTAGAACTGGCCGCTGTTCTTGCCGTTCTTCAGGGTCTTGTAGCCGGCGCTGTACACCGAACCGCAGGACTCGCCCGACGGGCGCTGGCCGACCACGGTGGTGCCGTCGTACAGGCCGGCGACGTTGGCGCAACGGCTCGGGTCCATCATCAGCAGCTTGCTGTCAGCGTTGGTGATGACCGCGAAGTCGTTCGACGGCACCTGTGCGGTGTAGCCGACCGGGTTGTTCTGGCGGGTGATGTCGCGCTGGTAGCCCCAGATCGGGCTGCCGTTCTCGATCTGCACGTTGAACAGTGCATGGAAGCGGTCGTCGAACGCGTTGATGCCCTTGGCAGCGCTGAAGCGGATGTTGCTGCCGCCGCCTTCGGTATAGGTGCCGCCACGGACGGTCATCGTGCCGCCGTCCATGCGCTCCTTGAGGATGATGTTGACCACGCCGGCGATCGCGTCCGAACCGTACAGCGAGGACTGGCCACCCGGCAGCACTTCGATGCGTTCGACGATGTCGATCGGAATGCCGCTGATGTTGTTGAAGGTTTCGCTGCCGTTGTACAGCGCCGGATACGAGAGCATCGGGCGGCCGTTGATCAGGTACTTGGTGTAGCCCGGGTTCAGGCCGAACATGCCGGCGGCTTCGGCGCCCTGGGTGAACGAACCCGAGGTCTGGCCGCCCTGCAGGCCGCCGGTGGTCAGCGAGGACTGCTGCAGCACTTCAGCGACACTGCTGAAACCGCGGGTCTGGATGTCTTCGGCGGTGATGGACATCACCGGGGTCTGGGTCTCGACCTGGGTCTGCGGGATCAGCGAACCGGTGACGGTGATCTTGTCCAGGTTGGTCGCCTTGTCCTGGGCCATTGCCGGTGCGGCGGCCATCAGAGCGGAAATCAGGGCGACGGCGAGCGTGTTGCGACGTGCGGTGTTGCTTACGTATTTCATGTAGTTCCAATGGAGAGCAAAAACAAAAACGGCACTGCGCATGCGCCATCGCGCGGACTGGAAATGCCAGCTCCGCAGCCCAAAACAGTGCGGATCGAACGTAACATGAACTTAACAATCTGTGCACGAATCTGTAGCAATCCTGAATTTCAGTCAGGTTGCGTCCAGCTTGTATGATGCTGGGTTATTCCCCCTGACCCCGCCGGTGCTCGTTGTGAACAGTTCTCCCCGCCGTCCTCATGCAAGCCAGGTCCAGAAGGGACTTACGCCGCATGCCCGCATCCGCAATGTGATCGCGGTTGGTTCGGGCAAGGGCGGCGTCGGCAAGTCCACCACTTCGGTGAACCTGGCCGTGGCGCTGCAGCAGCTGGGCGCCCGTGTTGGTGTGCTGGATGCGGACATCTATGGCCCCAGCGTGCCGGCCATGCTGGGCCTGTCCGGCCGCCCGGAAAGCCCGGACAACAAGAGCATCGAGCCGCTGCGTGCGTTCGGTGTGGATACCATGTCGATCGGCTACCTGATCGAAGAAGACACGCCGATGATCTGGCGTGGCCCGATGGCCACCTCGGCGATGACCCAGCTGTTCAACGACACCCTGTGGGACGACCTGGATTTCCTGCTGATCGATCTGCCGCCGGGCACCGGTGACATCCAGCTGACCCTGACCCAGAAGATTCCGCTGGCCGGTGCGGTGATCGTCACCACCCCGCAGGACATCGCCACGCTGGATGCGAAAAAAGCGCTGAAGATGTTCGAGAAGGTCGAGGTGCCGGTGCTGGGAATCGTCGAGAACATGGCGGTGCATACCTGCAGCAGCTGCGGCCATGTCGAGCACCTGTTCGGCGAAGGCGGCGGCGAGCGCATGGCCGCGCAGTACGGCGTGCCGCTGCTGGGCTCGTTGCCGCTGCAGATCGGCATCCGCGAACAGGGCGATGCAGGCACCCCGATCACCGTGGCCCAGCCGGATTCGGCGCCGGCCCAGGCCTACCGCCATGCCGCACAGCGCCTGATCGAGGAAGTCGGCAAGCGCCCGCGGGCCTCGATCCCGATCCTGTCGTCGCTGCTGTAAGCGCCGTGGCCGGTGCCGCCGGCCGAGGCCGGCCCCCTGCTAGAATCCTCGCGCCCCCTCGTACCCCCAGGACAAAGCATGAGCATCAAGAGTGACCGTTGGATCCGCCGCATGTCCGAGCAGCACGGCATGATCGAGCCGTTCGAGGCCGGGCAGGTCAAGCAGGCCAACGGCGAACGCATCGTCAGCTACGGCACGTCCAGCTATGGCTATGACGTGCGCTGCTCGCGCGAGTTCAAGGTGTTCACCAACATCAACTCGACGATCGTCGATCCCAAGCACTTCGATCCGGGCAGTTTCGTGGATATCGTCGGCGATGAATGCATCATCCCGCCGAACAGTTTCGCGCTGGCGCGTACCGTCGAGTACTTCCGCATTCCGCGCGATACCCTGGTGGTGTGCCTGGGCAAGAGCACCTACGCGCGCTGCGGCATCATCGTCAACGTGACCCCGCTGGAACCGGAGTGGGAAGGCCACGTCACCCTGGAATTCAGCAACACCACGCCGCTGCCGGCGCGCATCTACGCCAACGAAGGTGTGGCGCAGATGCTGTTCTTCCAGGCGGCCGCCGATGACATCTGCGAGACGTCGTACCGCGATCGTGGCGGCAAGTACCAGGGCCAGACCGGCGTGACCCTGCCGCGGACCTGATCGCTCGCGTCATCACCCATCGAAAACGCCGGGACATGCCCGGCGTTTCCGTTTCTGGCGCGTGCCCGGACATGGCCGGGCACTACCCTTATTTGCCGCGACCGAACAGCATCGCGATGCCGACGCCCACCAGGGCCACCGGCCACCAGGTCATCAGCAGCTTGGACAGGTTCAGATGCGTCCAGCCGAGGTTGCTGGCGAGCATGAACAGGCCGATCAGGATCAGCAGGATGGCGGCAACGAGGTTGAATCGCATCGGGTCGGCAAGGGCTCAGGAGTGGGCCGGATATCCTAGCCTTTCCTTCCAGTAGGCGACATGCTGGTCCAGCGCGGCCGGCTCGTAGCGGTGGGCGGGCCCGCTGCCCCAGACCGGGCCCGGCCAGGCCGGATCGCCGTCATGGCGGCCGATCACGTGGAAATGCAATTGGCGCACGATGTTGCCCAGCGCCCCGATGTTGATCTTTTCAACCCCGTCGGAGCCCTTCAGGGCCTTGCAGGCGCGGTTGAGCTCGGTGCGCAGCTTGTCCTGCTGCTCGCCGTCCAGCTCGATCCACTCGGTCACCCCGGCCAGGCGCGGTACCAGCACCAGCCAGGGGAATCGTTCGTCGTTCATCAGCCGCACTTGCGACAACGGTCCTTCGGCCACCAGCACGCTATCGGTGGCCAGGCGTGAATCGAGTTCGAATTCGCTCATCCAAGATGCTCCGAGAAGAAGTCCAGGGTGCGTTGCAGCGCCAGGGTAGCGCTGTCTGGATCATACGCATGTCCGACCTCGCGGTTGAAGGCGTGATCGGCCGGATAGACGAAGGTGGCCATCTGCGGCAGCTTCTCGCGGTGGGCCTGGACCGCCTCCGGTGGGATGCTCTTGTCCTGGGCGCCGAAGTGGAAGATCACCGGGGCCTTGGGCGCCTCATCGAGGAACTGCACGTTGCGCGCACCGTAGTAGCTGACCGAGGGCAGGCCCAGCCGCACTGCCGACAGCATCGCCACGGTACCGCCCCAGCAGTAGCCGACCGTGCCGACCTTGCCGTAGGGAGCCAGTCGGGTTGCCGCGGCGCGGACCACTTCCAGTGCCTTCTCCATGCCCAGTGCGGCGACCCGTTCCAGGCCGTCCTTCACGCCCTCGGGGCTGTAGGGGAGGGCGTCGGGGTCGGCATCGGGGCCGTCGATCAGGTCGAAGAACGACGGCGCCAGCACCGCGTAGCCCTCGGCGGCGAAGCGCTCGGCCACGCTGCGGATGTGCGGGTTGGCGCCGAAGATCTCCTGCACCACCACCAGCCCGCCACGCGGGGTACCTTCCGGCAGGGCCTGCCAGGCCCGTACCGGGCCGTGATGCGTATCCAGGGTGATCCACTCGGCCATCGTCATCTACCTCGTTGCGGGGAACAGGACTGCATTGTCGGTGCTGCGCGGGTTAGCGCGGTGTCAGCGGCTGTGCGTGATCGGGCGACTGGGCGTTCAGAGGGCGGCTGCCAACCCCGGTATACTGGCGCCCTTTCAGGCCCCGGCCCCCAGGAACCCCTGCCATGGCGGCAGGGGCCCAGGCCCCCAGAGTCCCGCGATTCCATGTCCCAGCTGAACCCCAAAGTCGGCTTCGTCAGCCTTGGCTGCCCGAAAGAGGTCTGAAATAGACTTTGGGCGCGTTAGACTTGCTGTGTTCATAACAACATGCGGAGCAAGGATGAACCCATCGAACCCGGCAAAGCTGTACAGCCACGTCGTAGAGTGGTTGGAGCGGAAAGGCGTCGACAAGGGCGGAAAAGTCAATGTGGATGACGTGGTTCACGGGGTGGGCTTTCCAGTGCGCCCTTCCCGGGATTCGGTTGTGAGTGTTCTGGAAACGCTCTACGAGGCCGGTTCCCTGGCGCGCGATGGCTCCAACTACACGCTCACGGAAAAGGGGGAGCGCGATCTTTACTTGGGCACTGACAAGGATCTAGTCGAGGATGTAATTGCAGACCTCAAAAATTACATGCTTCTGCAGTCTTCGCGAACATTCGACTTCAAGGTCTATCGTACGGAGATGCGTACGCGCTTGAACCCCAGGCAGGAACGTATGGTGAGCCCAGCCATCAATGTCCTTGTTAACGAGGGCTACTGGACTCATTCTGGTCAGTTGGTCTACACCTTGACCGGGAATGATTAGCGAAGCCGCAGAGCCTTTGGGGTTATGGGTGCTTGATTGCACGCAGGTGCCCGTGCCCCCGCAAGTGATTGCGATAAGCCTCAACCGCTGCTGACCATGCGGCCCGTGCCACTTCGGGACCGGCAGCGATGACATTGCCGCGGCTGTCGATCACAGCGAGCTGGGCCGGTCGGCCCTCGCCGTCGGTGACCGTGATCCCTTCAAAGATCACGGCACCGATAGTCGGCGGTTCTTCGATCTTTTCAGCTGCGCCCATGGCGACCCCCTATCGCGCGCTGTTGCTGCGATTGTTCGGCCAAGCCCAGTTTGAACTGCACCACGTTGTCGGCGACTGCCGGCGCTGGCGACGGCCGCGCGCTGCGCGCGGGGCGGTTGAGCCTGCGCCAGGCAGCAATGGCCGCATCGGGATCAGCATGCTTGCTGGTCGACCTGCAGGCGCACTCGACCAGGTGGCCGCCACCGGCGGACGCACAGCGCTTGTCGTGGATGTGGCGCGCGCGGTGGCCGGCGGCGCAGTTCGGCAACCCTTCCGGGTGGCTGATATGTTCCTGGGTCATGGCTTGTTGCACTCCTCGATGTGGGCTTCGAGCTTTTCGATAAGGAAGGTGGCTTCGGTGGCCCTGCGGCGGCGTTCGTGTGTGCTGACCGGCGCGGGACCGGCATCGCGGATCCACTTCAGCGGCTCAAGGAGCCAGCTCGGGTCGACAGGCAGCAGCTTGCGAGGGTCGGGCTTGTTGTCAGGCGGGAAACAATCCGGCCCCGCCCAGTCCTCGCTCATTCCGCAGCGTGTGCACACGCGCCGCTGGAAGTCGTGGACCTTCTCTGGCTGGATTACGCGCGGCGTCTCGAACAGGGCGCGGACAACGAGGCCACGCTGGTGGGCAGCGTAGACGTGCCCTGCGTCGGCCTGCATCCAGCAGCCTGGCCGGTGATCGTCCTTGTGGCGGTACTCCCAGCGCACTGGCTGTGCGGTGTAGAGCGCTTTCAGCAGGGTGTCAGCCCAAGCACGCACCTCGCGGCCTTCAACTGCGGTGGCCGGATCGACATGACGCATGGCAGAGACAACCGCGGCAACGGGCGACGATGCCTTGGTGGCCTCGACAGCCGTGGTCGGGGAAATGGGCAGTGGTGCGGTCATGCGAACAGATCCAGTTGGGCCGGCGCGGCCGGCTGAGGGGCGGCGATGGCCAAGGGCGACGGCCTTACGCGGATCAGGCACTCTCCCTCGCCACGCATCTGCCACGGTCTGCCGGCGATGGGCACAAGGTCGTGGAAGCCACCACCACCGCCCACGCGGTCCTTGATCTTCACCTGGTAGTAGTCCCTGCCGCCGAACTGTGTGTGGTGCCCGACATGCGGCCGCACGGCGACGACCGTGAAAACGGGAATCAGAAGGTGCCACTCGCTGGCCCGAACTTCATCGTCGTAGTGCCACGAGCCATCCAGATCGCGGTCCATCGAGATAACCTGATCGCCCACTCTGAAAGGCTCCAGGCTCTCGACGTTGCCGTGCGCAGACTTGTGGACCGGCGGGAAGAAGTCGCAGATGGGGAAGAAAAGCCCGCGGCCGTTAGCGTCAGTGAACTCGGCAATAGGGAAGTAGGCAACGGCGATGCCGCCATCCCGCATCAGGTAGAAGGCAGTGCCGCACGGGGTCGGCCCGGCCGCCTCGTGCTTCCGCAGCGACTGGCGCGACCAGCCGCTTTCCAGCAGGTCTAGGATGACGCGCTCTGCGAGATCCATTCCGATCTCCCGATGCATCACGCGTTCGCGCTGGTGGAACACGTGGACCATTGCAGCGGTGAGCAGCTGGTCAGCCATGGGCTTCGGGCTCCTGCGTCGTGGCAGGCTGAGCCATCTCGGCGTGCCGCTTGAAGATGCGCATCTGCAGCGCGATGCATTCGGCTGCCATGTCCAGAGACTCGACGCCGATATGCTCGGGCACATGCAGCACCACCTCGCTACCCTCGGGGATCGAGCAGCGCATGGTTCGGTAGACGACAGGAGCGCGGCTCATTTGCCCACCGCCTGGCTGTCCGTCAATGCCTGCTCGGCGCAATTCGCGCGGCTGTTGGCATAGGCCCTGATCTCACTGGCGGTTTCAAGGAACTCGGTTTCCTTGGTCGAGTCCGCAATCGTCCTCAGTGACCTTGCTGCGGCCCACAGTGCTTCACGCATCTTCACCTGCAAGGCGGCGTCCGCGAGCGCAGCCTGCCAGAGCGGCTCAGCCCAGTGACCGGCCGGCGGCGGCGTGTGGCCCTGCGCGCCGACCATCAACGTGCCGGTGATCACGTCGCACACGCGGGCGCGGATACCTGCCGGGTCGGCATCGAGCGAGTAGGGCAGGTCCACGGCCTGCGCGGGCGGGGCGATCATTTCCGTGGTGCCACGAAGATGATCCGGCTCCCCCACCGGCTGGCGGGCGGCGAGGGCGTCAACTACGCAAGCCAGCAGCTCCGGGCGACCGCCAATGTCGTATTCGTGGTGGCACAGGTGGTCGGTGATGTGCTCAGCGAGTGAGCGCGCATCCCCCTGACCACCCGGGGAGGGCTGGGCGGAGAGGGCGGCGCGCGGAATGTTCTGCTCTACGATCACCACTCTGGGCTTGTACATTTCCAACGCACCGATCCAGTCGGCGTGGGTCACGCGCTTTTCCTCATCGCCGTTGACCCACTCGACTTCCAGGCCAAGTGCTTTGCACAGGATCTCGATCTCGCCAGCAATGGCGCTCTTTCCGCTGCCGGTTAAGCCCGAGACTTCGACGCGGACCTCGCCATCCTTTGGGCGATCCCCCAGCCTCACCCTCCCACCGGGCTGCGCGTTCGCCAGGGTAGGGGCAGCGATAGGCCAGTTCATTGCAGCGATTGCCAGCGGCCGCACGAACCATGCTGCTGGGCCATCTTCGGTATCACCTAGCCACACCAGGCGCCAATCTGCGCCGGGGCCAATGGGCTGCCACGCGCGCATCTCGTCCCAGTAACGGTGGTCGCCGGTCTCCACGGCTTCGTCGGTGAAATCGCCAAACGTCACCTGCAGGTCGAATCCCTGTGCGAGGAACAACGGCCGCAGCGACACCTCGCGACCGTCAGCCCACATCGGCACATCCGGATGGCACGGGATCTCGCCGTCGGCGTTGCGCGCCGGGAGGCGACTGGGGTGGTACAGGCCGCGCCATGGGTCGGCCGGATCGACCACGGTGCGAGTCTGATTCCTGACCAGCTCCAGCAATTCAGTCGCCTGCGCCAGCCGGGCACGGGTGGTATCGCAGAGCGGCGTGTCGCCGTCCTGCAGGCTGCTACGCAGCGTCGAGAAATACGCGGCTACGGGGGCTTCGAACACGCGCAGATCCTGCAAGCGAGGCAGGCGGTGATGCAGGTCGCGCAGCGCGGTTTGGGCTTGGGCGAGCGTGATGGCCTTCGCCTGGTTGGGCAGCCACACAGCTTCGACAGCGATCGCACTGATCGTTTCGAATGCCTCGCGCAGAACGGGGCAGTTTGTTGGAAGAATCGTGAGATTCGCGGTCATTGGGTGGCCTGATCGAATTGAGTGAAGGTGTTCACGAAAGCGCCGGCCAGCGGCGCATCGCATCTGGCGGGCGCGTCTTCGGTAGGGCGGTGGGGAAACGGCGGCATGCGGCGGTAGCGGCAGTTGGGATCGGCTGCGTACTGCCCGTCTTTGAGCCGGATAGCTTGGTACTGAGGGAAAGCCTCATCAGGCAATGTCCGGCGCGCCTCCTGGATCAGCGCGACAAAACGCGCTTGCCAGTCCAAGGGCATGGATTGCAAGGTGCGGCGCGGCAGCACCAGGTAGGCAGCACGACTGAGGCCGAAGGCGTGCCATACCGGGCCATCGGAATAGGTGCTACCCGGCCTGCCGGGCTCGATGACAGTAGCTGTGTGCGATTCGCTGCTCATGCAGGCCTCAGTCGATCTCATGGGCTGCCGTGCACATGTCGCGCATCGCGGAGCCATGATCGAGGACGCGCGACGAATGGTGCGCGATTGCGTGCGGATTGTTGGTCAGGACGAGCGTGCCCTCCAGTGGATACGCGGTGTGGCCGTCCCAGTCGTCCAGCACCTCCTGCAGGCCGAAGTGTGCGCGCAGCTCCTGCGCGTTAGAGGTCTTGCCGCAGCGTTGCGGCCCGTAGATGACAACAGAGCGGTTCATGCGGCGATTCCTCGCGTGCGGCGCGTAGCGCGGTTGTTGGGGGAGATCGAACGAACACGCACGCCCTGGCGGTCGAGCCAGCGGTGCGCGGCCTGTGCGGCAAGTCGGTTGAGGGAAAAGGAGACGCCGCCGAGGGTGAGCGAGTGGTGCGATACCCCCACGCTCCGGCTGGCGCTAGCGGCGACCTTCAGGAGCGACTCGCGCGGCGCGGCGGTGTAAAGGCCGGCCCAGAGCCAGCCCTGGCACACCATCAGGACGAGCGACTCGCCCTGATGGCCGGTGGCGAATTGCTGCTCCACAGGCAGCGTGGTCTGCACGCTCATGCCGTCAGCGCCAGGTCGCGTGCCTTGGCGATCTCGGCCTCGGCTGCGGCGATGCCAGAGGCGGTCAATGTCGCCTTGCGCGGCAGCTGCGGATCGTCGTAGCGGATCAGCACGCGCTCATCCAGCCAGTTCATGACGCGGCGCGTGAACAGCTTCTCGGGGCGGTTGCGGGGCGCGAATCCGTTGGCGGTGCGGTGGAGGGTGAGGTCGGAAGCGCCATGCGCTGCGAGCAACGCGGCTTTTTCCTTCGGTTTCAGTGGAGCGGCCATGGGCAGTTCTCCTGGTCAGGCAGCGATGGACGTGCAAGGGGAAGCGGCGGCGATCTCGGCCAGGACTTCCCCGCGATGGCGGGCGAGCAGGGAGATCGGGATGCGCAGGTGGACAAGGCTCGGATCGGTCCAGCGCAGCTCGGCCAGCGCGGCCTTTTCCATCGGTACCGGACGCGTGGCGAGGCCACACCGATGGCATTCGATGTGCAGCAGCGGCGGGCAGGGCGCGCCCAGGCGATGGCCGGTCGGGGCGCCTTCGGTCACGACGAGTTGCGGTCGATGGCCGGGCGCGCACAGGGGCACTGAGTCGGGAAGCGGGCGAGCGGTCTGGCGCATGGTCAGCCCCTCACCGAAGTGCTGAGCGTCCAGCGCGCCTTGGCCGCATCACGGTCGGCGTTCGCCTGGTTGATCTCAGCGATGCGCAGCGGTACGACAACCGCGGCCAACAGCGCGACAGCTGCCCAGGCGAGTCGGAGACGGCGGCTCACGGGGCACCCCCTTCCTGGTCGTGGGACGGTGCGTGCGGCGAGGTAGGCGCCGCCCCCCTTGCGGTAGGCTGGATGTGCCAACAACACAGCCCGCAAGGAGGGCGACATGAGCACGAAGGATCCGCAGCAGGAACAGATCCGGAATCAGCGCAATGAGGCGCGGAAGAAGATGTATGAGGTTCAGGGCAGCCTGAGCTACTTCCTGGAGGTGTTTGGGGATGGCCTTGCTGCTCGCCAAGGTTGGAAGAACGATCTCGATGGCATCGATGCTGTGCACTACTTCTTGATCCAGAAGCACAACTGGACACCAGCGCAGGTGCGGTCGATGACGCACGAAGACTTGCGATTTGCGCTGAGCGAAGAGATGCAAGGCTGGACTGTGCCGAAAGGCACGCCCTGACGTGGGGTTCAGCGCTTCGTTCTGCACGTAGCGCCAGCAGCTGGCTGCGCAGTTCATGGGACTGCGCAGTCAGTGTCTGAAGTTCAGTCGGCGCGCTCATGCCCGCACCTCGGCCGACATGTCCCGTGAGCAGGCTTCCAGGCGGAGGCTGGCGACACCCATGCGCCGGGAGCGGCGCAGCTGGTTGCGGCTGTGTTCGCCCTTGCTGCGAACCCACAGGGTCCGGGCGGTGCTGTGATCGCGTGCTGCCACTGCCCGCAGGGCCTTCACGGCCAACAACGGCAGCAGGCAGGGGCTTGGATCGGCGTAGCGATGAGACATGGCGCGCTCCTGGTCGAAGGAGGGCACCGGCGGGTCACTGGCCGAGGGGGCAGCTGCTGCCGGCCAGGGAGAGGCCGACAGGGTGGCGACCCGCCGGTCGCCCGCCGGTCATTGGCCGGCGAGAGAATTTATCCCATAGCTAAATTTGCATTGCAATAGCTGTCGGCTAAATTTGTCGTGTGATGCTGAAAAAGGGATGGGCACGCCCGATAATTCCCACGCATACAGGGGCCAGGGAGGCTGCAATGTTGAGCAGGTTGGTGGTGCTAGGGGTTGCGCTTGCGGTTTCGCCTTGGGTTTCGGCAGAGGTGTTCAAGTGCAAGGGGGCAAACGGGGAGACGGTCTACTCGCAAGCCCCTTGTTCCGCAGGCGCAGCGCCGATGAAGCTGCGTCCTAACCGAGCTTCCACGGAGAGTTCGGGCGAGGCTGCCAATCGCGCGGCGGTGTATCAAACGACTGAGCTTGCGGATGCCGGCATAGCCGAACGCAACTGCCTGTCTTCGGAGCAAAGCAGGATCTACGGCCCGGTCAACGCGCGGGGCCGGGATATGTCACGCCAGATCTCCGCTCTAAACCGTGAACTGGCTACCGCAATGAATAACCTTGCAGGCGCCACGTACGCGTCTGGGATACGCTCTCAGATTGCGAGCCTGCAGCAGGCCCAGACAGCGGAAAGGATTTCGGCCGACAGCCAGATGGCCGAAGCCAGGAGGCGATGTGGTGAAGCTCGTAGTGAACGTGAGCGCGCCACGCGGGAAAAATACTCGGGTGCCGGCACGCCATAGGAGTGGGCGCTTAGCGCGCCCACTTGCCTTGGTTCAGATCCAGGTGTCCTGGATGGAAACGTCTCTGATGAAGCCAGCTTCATCCAAAGGAACGCCATCCATGCAACACTCCCTGGCGGCTTCCATTTCCCGATGCAGACGCACTAGTGCATCGTTTTCAAGGCAGTCGATTCCTGGCGTGTTGAACGTTGCCTGATCGATCAGGCAGCCGAGGTTGTAGTGATCGCGGAGCCAGCGGATACGACGGAGTATGCTGTCTCGCGTAACATTATCGACGGTTGATGGCCTGGGGGCTTCGACCAATCGCAGCTTGGGCTTTTGCCCATCACGCCTTGCGACGCGCTGGGCGATCACCTGGGCCAATGCTTCGAGTGTCCCGGCGGCCGGGGGTTCCTTCTTCTGGTTCTCCATCCTTCTCCCTGAGCCTTTGCGCAAGAGCCTTGCTGAAGTCGATCAGGTTATCGGGTGTTACCGTCGCCTCACCTCGGTGATAGAGGTACTCGTAGGCGTAAGCCAGTGGCGTACCGTCTTCTTCATTGCTGAAGTCATCAATCCCGAGGTTGGCGAACGTGAGCCTAACGAGCCTGATCGCGGAGGCGATGATCTCAGGGTCGATTCGCAGATCCTGAGAACCGGCAGCAGCCGCACCTGCAGCAGCGTCGTCGGACCTTGGTTGGTCCAGCCAGCCATGTGATAACCCGGCTGCGCGCTCGATCTTGCGCGCGGCGTCATCCCCTAATTTCTTTCCGCTCAGAAGCTGGTTGAGGTAAGAGGGGGCCATATCCAGATGGATGGCGATCGCCTTCTGCGTCCCCAGTTGGGGTTTGAGTGTGGCGACCAGGGCCTGAAGGTTGATGTGTCTGGCGGTGATGGCATCCATACCGGAAGCGTAGCTAGTAGCTAAACACGGTTGTTTCGCCATCAGGTTGACAATGTCATATAGCTGCGGGCTAAATACTGGCCCTATGGACCTACTCACCTTCATTTCGGATCCCGAACGTAAGCGGCGCCTCGCTGCCATGACCGGCAGTTCTGAGGGCTACCTGTGGCAGTGCGCAACTGGATGGAGGAACAAGAAGCCCAGTCCGAGCTTGGCGCGAAAGATTCAGCTGGCGTCGGTTGAGATCGGCAATTCGTTGGGGTGCGAGCCGTTGGCATTGGCGGCAATCCGCCCCGACATCTGGCCGGCTGAAACGGTATGAAGTCCCCGGCCTACGAGAGCCAGGCTCGCCGGTGCGAACAGCACCGCGACCACACCGCCGCAACCCGAAACGGCGGAGTACGTGCGGATTGCGGTGAAGCGCATTCGCTGCGGGAAGCTGATGATCTCTGCCATGGCGCCAATGATGCGCCGAGCGCCGCCCGCCTTCCCACGATGATCGATGGCGCACTTCAGGGGGCAACGTGACCTGCCTCCGCTCTGACCTGTACTGGCGGGATGCGCTGCACAACGCGGTGGCCCGCGCCCCTGGTGGTCTACAGGATGCGGCCGCGCATATCAGCAGGCGCCGAGGCAAATCGATATCGGCCGAGACGCTGCGGAAGAAGCTTCGGGGTATCGATGGTGAGTCGATCTCCATGGAGATGGCCGAGATCCTGACGGACTACCTGCAGCTGTTCGTTGGTACGCAGGGGATTGCGACCGACTGGGTGTGCTCCCTCGCAGGGCAGTACGACCTGATGGTCGACTACGTGCCCCCGCCGCCCCTGGGCGGTTGGCCCGACGAGCTGGCGGCGATCCAGTCAAAGCTGCTGGAGCTGCACAAGCTGACCGGGGCATTGGCCGGTGCGGGCATCGATGCGATAGCCGATCAGCGCCTGACCGTTCCCGAGGCGGATCGAATCCAGGACCTGTCGCGCGAGGTTCGCCGGCTCTGCTACCGACTGGAGCGAAACGCTTGCCGTGCTGCTGGTCAACAGGGGATGGAGGACTGACGTGGCAACCCACCACGCCCATCGATCCCGATATCGACGGCGTGGCATAGCCAGCGCGTCTGCGCGGCAAGCGATGGAACTTGCAGCCCTGGCGCTGACTGATGCGGTGCCTGGGTTGGTTGGTGAAGAAGCTTTGGCAGAGCGCGAGCGCATCCGCCAGCGACAAGAGCAGCAAGACAACCGGCAGCACAGCCTGCCTTTGGGGAACCCTGATGTACCAAGCAAGCATTGATCTGGCCCCATCCCCCCGGGTGGCTTGTGAAAGGCCGCGTGCTGCCCGTGCTACTGAATCCGCCGTGGCATTGCGAGCTATTCGCGATACCAGCGATGGGTCCTCCCTGGATCTGACGAACGCGGGTATTCGGACGCGCATTTCCTGGGTAGATAGCGGCTCGGGAAACTACTGAATGTCTGAGAACTATGGGGATGTGCTGCAGCAGCTGCAGTCTGCCGGCCTGCTGGTCACCGATCTGGACACCACCGGGCGTATGGTCCGCTGCCGCGTCGAAGGCTCACGCGAGCGCCGCGGCTGGTATGCGCTCCACGAGCTGAACACGTCGGCCGGGGAGGTCCTGGTCGTCGGCACGTACGGTGTCTGGCACGGCAACGAAAATGGCGCGACCAAGGTCGATCTGCGCAAGCGCGACAAGACCTTCTCCGAAGAACAACGCGAAGCGCTGCGCAACCGGCTGGCCGAGGATCGTCGCAGGGCCGAGTTCGCTCGCCAGTCACAGGCGAAGCGGGCGGCAGAACGGGCCTCGTCGGCCTGGGCCAAGGCCAACGCTGTTGGCGAGGCCGACTACCTGGTCAGCAAGGGCGTGCAGGGTTTCGGTCTGCGCTATGGCACCACGGGCGCCGCACTTGTCCCGCTGCTGGACGTCAACGGCCAGGTGCACGGCCTGCAGGTGCTGCGCAGCGCGAAGCTGGCGGCGGCAGGGCGCAAGCCAGCCAAGGAATACTGGCCGGCCGGTATGGTCAAGAAGGGCCACTTTCACCTGATCGGCGGAAGCCCGCAGTGGATCCTGCTGGTGGCAGAGGGCTATGCGACTGCGGCCACGCTGCACATGGCGACGGGCTACCCGGTGGCCGTGGCGTTCGATGCTGGCAACATGCTGGCCGTCGCCTCGGCTCTGGCGAAGCGCTATCGCGGCATCAAGATGCTGCTGTGCGCTGACGACGACGTGCTGCAGAAGTGCCGGCATTGCAAGAGCCGCCTGGTGCTGGCCGACCATCCGCAGTTCTGCCCGTCGTGCGCGCAGCCGCATGGCGCGTCGAATGCCGGCCTGCTCGGTGCCGAGGCCGCAGCGCTGGACGTGGGCGGCGCGGTGCTGCATCCGCTCTTCGCCGATGAGCCGGCCAGGCGTGAGCGCTTCATCGACAGCGGCCGAAAGATCAGCGACTTCAACGATCTGCACGCCCAAGAGGGCCTGCATGTCGTGCGGGCGCAGGTCGAGGCCCGTCTCACGGAGCTGTCCTGGAGGGTGCCAGCAGAAAAACGCGCGCCTTCCATCACCAGCAACGGGGGCGCGGGGAAAGACCGCCTGACTCCTATCCACGCTCTCGGCGAGTTGCTTGAGCGGTTCGCGCTGGTCTATGGGCAGGGCGGTACTGTTTTCGACCACAAGGAACACATGCTGGTTGCGCTGGGCGACATGCGCGATGCCTGCGTGCGCAAGGAGTTGCACCGGGCGTGGATGGAGCATTCGGATAGGTCCATAGTGCGGGTTTCTGAGGTGGACTTTGATCCGTCGGGAGAGAAGCCGGGCGTTACCTGCAATCTGTTTGCTGGCTGGCCAACCGTGCCGCAGGAGGGCAACTGCGAGCGCCTGCTGCAGCTGCTCTGGCACATGTGCGGCAACGAAGCCAACCAGAAGGCGCTGTACGACTGGGTGGTCAAGTGGCTTGCCTACCCGTTGCAGCATCCTGGTGCCAAGATGAAATCGACCATCGTCATTCATGGTCCGCAGGGCACCGGAAAGAACATGTTCTTTGATGAGTACATGAAGCTCTACGGGGAGTACGGACGGGTCCTTGACCAAGCGGCGCTGGAAGACAAATTCAACGACTGGGCGAGTCGCAAACTTTTCCTGCTGGCCGACGAGGTGGTTGCACGCACCGAGGTGTACCACCTCAAGAACAAGCTGAAGGCGTTGATCACGGGTGAACGCATCCGCATCAACCCGAAGAACATCCAGGCCTACGAGGAAGACAACCACGCAAACCTGGTGTTCCTCTCCAACGAGGCGATGCCTGTCGTGCTGGAGGAGGATGACCGGCGCCACGCGGTGATCTGGACGCCGGACAAGCTCAGTCAAGAGTTCTACACCGAGGTTCTGGCGGACATCCGCAATGGCGCGACGGCAGCGCTGCACCATTATCTGCTGCAGGTGGATCTGACCGGCTTCACCAATGGCACCAACCCGCCGATGACCCAGGCGAAAGAGGAGCTGATTGGCCTGAGCCAAGACAGCCCGCAACGGTTCCTGGACGAGCTCTACGGCGATGACATTCCTGGGCTCAAGCCGATGCCGGCGCTCTCGAAGGAGTGGTACGAGGTCTACAAGGTCTGGTGCGCGCGGGAGGGCCTGCCACGTCCTGCGCCCTCACCAAAATTCATCAATGCGCTGGTACGCAAACGCCAGATCATCCACCCCGACCGGGCCCGGAAGCGCTACCAGATCGAGCAGAGCGTGAACGGGCCACACGGCTTCCTGATGCTTGGCAACTGCACCGTGCCTGACGGGCAGACAGAGGCGGCGTGGCTTGGAGACCAGGTCGTGTCCTTCCGCCGCATGTTCTCTGACTACAAGGGGCGTGCGTGATCACTATGCCCATCAATGTGCGGAGTGTGCGGGATGTGCGGGCATATGTGCGGGCACGGGATTTCCGTGAATCGCCCGTCGCAGTAGGCATGTGCGGGACGTGCGGGCATCGGCATACATGGGCGGGCGCGGGCGCGAACGGGTATAGGGCTACCTCATCAGGATGCGTCTCGCGTGCGTATGTAGGTGACCGCACATCCCGCACGCGACGCACACGCCTTGTGCCACAGCGATTCGGCGCCAATGGCGTCCCGCACACACCGCCGCACAGCCCGCACATGCTCGCGCGCGCGCGTTTTTCCGCTTTAACGATCTTCGAAGGAAATGGAGTGGGGGTAGTAATGGCTGAGGAAGACGTGACGATCACTGGCAAAGAGCTGGCCTCCCTGATCGGCTGCAGGCCGTCCTACGTGGTCGAGCTGAGGAAGAAGGGTAGGGTAGTGGTGGGGGCCGGCGGCAAAGGATTCCTGAAGACCGCCTCCCTGGAGCTCTACGCTCGTACCGCTGACCCGGTCTATGCCGGTGTCGCCCAGCGACACGCAGATGAGCGTGGCAGCCCGCTGGTGGGGAGCGTGGAGGGTGCCAACGCCGTCGACGCCGAAATCGAAGACGATGAAGAGGACGGCGATGACGACGATGCCAGGCCCTCACGCGCCGGCCGCCCCCAAACCCCGGATTCCGCGCGCAAGGCCAAGGCGCTCGCCGACAAGGCGGAGACCGACGCGCACATGGCCCACATCGCGCTGCAAAAGGAGCTGGGGTTGCTGCTGCCGCGCGCGGACGTGGAGGCATTCCTGGCTGAGCACGCAACGATGTTCCGGGGAGCGATGGAGCGCCTCGCCGATACGCTGGCGCCGCAGCTCGCCGCGACACTGGATGAGGCTGGGTGCCGGCGTTTGGTCTGGGATGAGGTGAGCCACGCCCTGGAAGAGCTCAGCCAGGGCTTCCGCACGCTGGCAGCCAAGGCGGCGGAGGCTTCGGAATGATGCAGGCACAGCACTGCCTGGCATCGGTGTTGGCGCGCTCGCTGCAGCCGCGGCGGCCCATGAGCGTGTCGCAGTGGTGCGATGAGCACATGCGCCTTTCCACCAAGAGCGGCAGCAAGCCCGGGCGCTGGGTGACGGACCGCAACCCGCCGCTGCGCGAGCCGATGGACAACATGTCCGCCCGTAGCCCGGTGCATGACCAGGTCTGCATGTTCCCGATCCAGTTCGGCAAGAGCCAGCTGGCGACCAATGCCATGGCCTACTGGATGGACTACGCGCCCGGCCCGATGATGTATGCGCTGCCGGGTGAGGTGTCCATGAACAAATGGATCGCCCAGAAGCTCAATCCGATGATCGAGGTGTGCGCAGCGGTGAAGAAGGCGCTGACCAGCACCGCCAGCCGCGACAGCGCGAACCAGCGCACGTTCAAGGATTTCGCCGGCGGCCAGCTGTTCGTGGAGCACATGGGCAGCCCGCAGCGCCTGAAGTCCTCGACGGTGAAGTACCTGCAGGTGGATGAGATCGATGAGGCGCCGCAGCAGCTGTCCACGGGTGACGATCCGGTCAAGATGCTTGATGGCCGCACGTCCTCGTTCCCAACGACGTACAAGCGCCAGTACATCAGCACCCCTGGCATCGCCGGACTCAGCCGTATTGCCAAGCTGTACGACAAGAGCGATCAGCGCCGGTACCACGTTCCGTGCCCCCACTGTGGTCACTACCAGGCTCTGCAATGGAGCGGTCTGGTGTGGTCGCCCGACAAGAGCCACGCGTGGTATGCGTGCTGCGAGTGTGGTGTCGCCATCGAGGAACACTTCAAGACCGAGATGATCGCCAACGGGCGCTGGGTCGCGGCCAACCCTGATTCGCCCATTCGCGGCTACACCATCAACTGCCTGTACTACCAGTTCGGTCTGGGGCCGCGGTGGTTGGACTTGGTAAAGGAGTGGTTGGAGGCACAGGGTGATCCTGCTTCCCTCAAAACCTTCGTGAATGACCGGCTTGCCGAGACCTGGGAAGACCCGTCGATGCGCGCGGTCAAACACAACGTGATCAAGGATCGTGCTGAGCCCTATGCCTTGCGCCTGGCTCCACCTGGGGTGCTGGCAATCACCGTGGGTGTCGATACCCAAGACGGCCGCCTTGCGGTTCACACCGTTGGCTGGGGGCGTGGCATGACCGCTTGGACCTTGGACTACGTGGAACTTCAGGGTGACCCGGCGGAGGAAGCCGTGTGGGTTGCTCTGACGGACCTGCTCAATCGCGCCATTGAGCGAGAGGATGGTGTGCTGCTGCGCGCGATGGCGGTCGCTATTGACGCCGGTGGCCACCGGACCGAAGCGGTCAAGAACTACGTCCGTCAGCGACGTGTCACGCGGCCGATGTGCATCTTTGGTGCCGTGCCAAATAACGCCCCGGTACTATCAAAAGGGAAGTTGGTTGACGTGACCTGGAAGGGGAAAACCGACAAGCGCGGCATCGTCATTCACCATGTGGGCACGGTCAATGCGAAGCACTACCTCTACAGCAGGCTCTCGGCCGACGCCGAGCGCGCGGTGGCGATGCGGATGGTGCATTTCAGCGATCAGCTTCCGGAGGAGTTCTTTCCTGGATTGGTTTCGGAGGTCTACAACCCGGTGAAGAATCGATTTGAGAAGAGAGTGACCCGCAATGAACCGCTGGACACTTGGGTGTACGCCTATGCAGCGACGCATCACCCGGAGGTACGTTTGAATCGCTTTACCCGAGCGGATTGGGATCTGGTGGAGCAGCGCTTGTTGTCCTCGGTCACGCCATTGGACGACGTTCCACGCGAAACGAGCGGGGAAACCGTCTCGCCGGTCGAAGAATCCGATTCCCGTGAAACATCCCTCCCGCCGAGGAAGGTTCGCTCCACGTCTGCGCAGCAGTTCCGGAGGCAGTGGTGAGCCGGAACACTATTCGCCAGCGCATCCGTATCAACGAGCTGACGGATGAGCTGACCATTGGGGCGGCGCTTCGCCTTCGCTGCGACAGCGACGAAATCCGCGACGTGGTGGCGGCGGTCGTGGCCTACCTGGTCGAGGAGTATCCAGCACAGGATCTGTACATTCCGGCTAGCCTCCAGGCAGCCCAATACCCTGTGGGCGAAATCCGGAAAGGGTTGGAGCGACAGGAATCCGTTCGTTCCCTCTGCAAGCGGTTCCGGATCGATCGACGGACGCTGTACCGGCTGTTGGATGAGCCTTCTGCCAATGGGTGAGGGGTGCGGGTGAGTTCCCCGAGACTCACCCGCACTTGGTACGGAAACTGGCATCCATGGAATCGCGGATGCCCTTGCCATGAGCTGGACCCATGACGATGTGAAGCGCCTGAAGGCCGCTATCGCCAGCGGCCAGCTTTCGGTGCGGCACGGGGATCGTCAGGTCACATATCAGTCCGTCGAGGCAATGCTGACGGCGCTGGATCGTATGGAGGCGGAGCTTGCCGCCGCTGCACCTGTGCGGAAACCGGCGACGCGCCGCTATCGATTCACGACGTTGAGGGGATTCTGAGGTGGCGATTCCCTTGCTCGAGCGTGCCATCGCTGCGGTAGCCCCCGGCTTCGCGCTGCATCGCCACCGGGCGCGTGTGATGCTCGATGCTGCCAGAGCCTACGAAGGTGCTTCGCGTGGTGATGGCTGGCGGGTGCGCCGGGCCGGTGCCAGTGCCAACACCGATCACATGGCTGATGCGCGCGAGCTGCGCAATCGCGCGCGTTCGCTGGTGCAGAACGTCCCGTACTGCGCACGGTCGCTGCAGGTGCTTGTGAGCGCAACCATTGGCACGGGCATCACCCCGAAGGCTGAGGGTCCAGACGCTGCACGCCTGGACAAGCTGTGGTCGCGCTGGGCGGACGTTGCTGACGCTGACGGAAAGTCCGATATCTACGGGCTGATGGCAACCGCATATCGAGCGATGGAGCAGGATGGTGAAGTCCTGATCCGCCGTCGCACGCGTCGCATGTCAGATGGCCTTGCGGTTCCGCTGCAGCTGCAGGTCCTGGAGATCGACTGGCTGGACGGCAGCAAGAATGGCTCGTTGCGTGGTGGTGGCCAGATCATCAACGGGATCGAGTACGACGTGCTCGGCCGCGTACGGGCGTACTGGCTGTTTGCTGCCCATCCGGGCGAGGCCGTTCGCGGCTCCGTACGTATGACCAGCGCTGCAGTTCCCGCTGCCGACATTATCCATCTGTTCAACCCCGTGCGCCCCGGTCAGGGCCGCGGTATCAGCCGGTTTGCGCCAGTCATTGCGCGCGTGCGCGACCTGATGCTGTACGAAGATGCTGAGCTGGCGCGCAAGAATCTTGAGGCTCGCCTGGGCGTCATCGTCAGTGGCGATCCAGAAGCCATGGCGAACAGCGAAGAGGACGGTCCTTCCCAGCTGAGCGGGGACCGGGAGTCGATGACTGACCTCGGGCCGCTGCCGAGTGGCGGTATCACGCATGTTTCCGGCGCGACTGGCTTCCAGACCATCGAGCCTAAGCCGGCTGGTGGCTACGTGGAGTACTGCAAGTACAACGCGCACATCATCACTGCGGGCATCGGGGTTCCCTACGAGTCTGCAACGGGCGACATGCGCGAGGTCAATTTCTCCAGTGCACGCATCCGCCAGATGGAGTTCCGCCGTGACACTGAGCAGCTCCAGTGGCTGGTTCTGATCCCGCAGATGTGCAAGCCCATCTGGCGTTGGTTCGATGAGGCTGCGGCGCTGGGAGGCGAAGTACGCAACCCGGGCAGCTCGGCCGACTGGAGCACTCCGCGCTGGGACTACGTCAATCCCAAGCAGGACATCGACTCGGAGATTGCTGGAATGGGCGCAGGGCTGCTGTCGCCCAGCGAATCCCTGCGGCGGCGCGGCTATGACGCCGACGCTGTCTTTGTCGAGATGGGCAAGGACTACGCCCGAATGGAGCAGACGGGCGCGCTCAAGCTCATGAGCTTCCTGCAATCCAGCGCTGCCCGGTCGATGCCGGCCGCAGCCCCTTCACCCAACGAGGAATAGTCATGCCTCAGGCAACACAGCCTTCGGCTATCGAGGGAACCCGGCTGATGCCACAGCAGCTGCGCGAGGCGCGGCTGCTGCCCGCCAGCTTCAACAAGGAGGCGCGTACGGTCGAGCTGGTGTGGACCGAGGGTGCTCGCGTCCGGCGCTACGACTGGTGGAACGATACGGCCTATTGGGAAGAACTGGTCGTCGACGACGCTTCCGTGAACATGTCGCGCCTGGAGTCGGGGACCGCGCCTGTCCTTGACAGCCACAACACCTGGAACCTGAGGTCGCAGATGGGCGTGGTCGAGCGTGCGTGGCTTGCCGATGGCAAGGGTCATGCGCTCATCCGTCTTTCCGAGCGCGAAGAATTGGCCGGGGTCGTGGCCGATATCAAGGCCGGGATCATCCGCAACATCTCGGTTGGCTATAGCGTCCAGCGCTATGAAGTCGAGCGTGCGGTGAACCCGGGTGATCTTCCCGTGTACCGCGCGGTGGAATGGACACCGACCGAAATCAGTTTCGTCACCGTGCCCGCCGACCAGGGCGCAGCCACCCGCAGCAACCAACCCGCGCAGGGAACCCCTTGCGTGTTCACCCGTAGCGCATCGTCGCAGGAGACCGTTATGCCCCAGCCCACCGCCCGTGCCGCCGATCCGGTGGTGCAGCAGGAGCCCACCCCCAGCACCTCTACCCCGACCGCAGCAGCTCCTGCCGCGCCGGTTCAGCCGCCCCAGGCTGACACTCGCGCAGCGGACATCGTCGATTTGGCCCAGCGCCACGGCCAGAGCGAGCACGCCGCCGACTGGATCCGAGCGGGTCACAGTGTCGACCACGTGCGCGGCCTCATCCTCGACAGCTTGGAGCGCGCGGACAAAGCCGCCGGCGGCAATATCAACCGCATCAGCGTCACCGAGGATGAAAGCGAGCTGCAGCGGGCCGCAGTTACCGATGCGCTGCTGTCGCGTGCACAGGTCATTGATCCCAGCACGAAGCGCACGTTCGTTCTGACCGGCGACAACCCGGTACGCGGGCTGACGCTCATGGACCTGGCACGACGCAGTCTGGAGCGCAGTGGTGTGCGCACCGATGGTATGTCGAAGCTGGAGCTGGTGGGCCGCGCCTTCACCCAGACCGGCAGCGATTTCCCGATCCTGCTGGAAGCGACCATGCACAAGGCACTGCAGTCGGCCTACGCCGTGGCGCCTGATACCTGGTCGCGCTGGTGCGCTACCGGCACTGTCAGCGACTTCCGCCAGCATTCCCGCTATCGCGTGGGCAGCCTCGGCAACCTGGACGCCCTGACCGAGGCCGGTGAATTCAGGAACAAGACGATTCCGGATGGCGAGAAGGCGACGGTCACTGCTGGCACCAAGGGCAACATCATCAACCTGACCCGCCAGGCCATCATCAACGATGACTTGGGTGCGTTCATCGGATTGGCAACGGCATTCGGTCGCGCGGCCAAGCGAACCATCGAAGCGGATGCCTATGCGTTCCTGGCCAGCAACCCCAAGCTGGAATCTGGTAAGGCGCTGTTCCACGCCGACCACGGCAACATCCTGGCTGCTGCCCTGCCGGGCGTTGAATCGGTGGACGCCCTGCGCGTGCAGTTGGCTGGCCAGAAGGATGTGGGTGGGAACGATGTGCTGGATCTGTCGCCAGCCCTGTGGCTGGGCCCGACCAAGTATGGCAGTGCGGCACGGGTGACCAACAAGGCCGAGTACGACCCGGACACGGCAGGGAAGCTGCAGCGCCCCAACGCAGTGCAGGGCTTGTTCCGCGACATCGTGGATACCGCGCGAATCAAGGATGACAAGTGGTACCTGTTCGCTGATCCCGCCGACTGCCCGGTTATCGAGGTGGCCTTCCTGGACGGTGTTACCGAGCCGTTCCTCGACTACGAAGAAGGCTTCACCGTGGACGGCGTGCGCTGGAAGGCTCGCTTGGACTTCGGCCTGGCTGCCCTCGACTACCGTGGCGCGCAGCGCTGCGGCTAACCCCTCTGGAGCACAACGACATGGCAAAGAACTTCGTTTCCGATGGGGACGTGATCCTCTGGACCAACAACAGCGGGCAGGCCGTTGCCTCCGGCCAGGCGGTGGTGATCGGTCACCAGCTGGGGGTCGCCCTGGTGGCCATTGCCGTCGGTGCCGCTGGTAGCGTGGCACTGGGTGGTGTCTTCACCCTGCCCAAGGTGCCGGCTGCGACCTTTGAGCAGGGCGAGAAGCTGGTGTGGGATGCCAGCGCCAATGCCTTCGACGGCAGTGACGCGACCGCTGCGGCTGGCGATATCACGGGTGCGGCGTTTGCCTGGGCTGCTGGTGCTGCCGGGCAGGCCACCGCCGAGGTGCGCCTCTCGCCGGGTAACGCCACCAAGGCGTAACCGAATAGGCCGGCACCGCTCACAGACGCCCGGGTGGCATGGGCGGTGCCGGTTCTTCCACAGCGACCACAGGGGATCGCATGAGCACCACCAGCGCGCCGCGCGGCGTACGCAACAACAATCCTGGCAACATCGACCGCACCAGCACGCCGTGGCAGGGTGAGGATCGATCCGCCGCGGCCATCGCCCGCGAACAGCGCTTCTGCGTGTTCCTGACCCCGCAGGCCGGGTTCCGCGCCCTGGCGAAAACCCTGCTCACCTACCAGCGCAAGCACGGCCTGCGCACGGTGAAGGAGATCATCGGGCGCTGGGCTCCGCCGGTGGAGAACGATACTGGCGCATACGTGCAGCAGGTTGCAAATGCCGTAGGCGTGTCTCCGTCCGAAGTCATCCGGTTGGACAACCCTGTGACGCTGGGTCGTCTTGCGACCGCCATCGCAAAGCACGAGAACGGTGGCATGTACTGGAACGCCGACGTAGTTGCTTCAGGCATCGCCGAGGCGCTGAAGTGATCGGGGGCGCCGAGGCTGCTGGTGCTCCTTGGTGGCTGGCTGCCAGCGCAGTCGCGCTGTGGCTGCTCCGGGAAACGTGGGGTGCGGTTCTGGCGCGTCGCAAAGAGCGCACCGAGACCGATGCCAACGTCGATCTGCTCAACGGGCTCGTTGAGCGGGTGAAATCGTTGGAAACCTCCCAGGCGGAGGTGGTCAAGCAGTACAACGAGGAGGTCCGCTTGCGTATGAAGGCGCAAGAGGATGCCCATAGGTTGAGGCTTCGTGTCATCTCGCTGGAGTCCGCTCTCAAGCAGTTGGGAGTGGTCGTCCCTCCCGTCGAGGAGCCTGTGGCATGAATCGGGTGCTTCTGGCGCTGCTGCTTGGCTTGAGCGTCCTGGTCATTTGGCAGAGGGGTTCGGTTGCTCAAGCGCGCCGGGTTGCCGACATCGCATCGGCTGCCCGAGACAAAGCTCGCGATGAGCGTGATGCCGCTGCCACGGCACTGGCTGACGCGAATGACGTGCTTGCGGCGGAGCGCGGAAGCGCTCAAGCAGCCAATCACCTGGCTGCCACATATGAAAAGGAAAAGAACGATGCACAGAAAGCATCTGATCGCCTTATCGCTGATCTTCGCGCTGGCAACCAGCGCCTGCACCAGCGTTGGCAAGCGTCCGTCGCTACCGCCGAGCTGTCCGCAGCCGCCGCTGCCGCCAGCCAGCCTGATGGTCGAGCCGACGACCGAATTGAGAGTGCGGGCCGAGCTGTTGGCGCCGCCGCCCAGTGCGACGCCCAAGTGAGGGCTCTGCAGGCATATGCGTTGCTGTGTTCGGGAGGTGCCCAGTGAGCGAGGTGGATTTCCTTCGTGACATGGACGCAACCATTCACGCGTCGCTGGCCCTCGCGGGGATGGCTTCCACCGCCAAGGTGACTGCGCTGAAGACGGGGGTGGTTACTGAAGGTGTGCGGGTCTACATCGATCGCGACGTAGAGACCATTGGCGATCTGCGGCAGTTCGTCTCGGGCCGTATCGAAATAGCCTTTCTGCGTGCGGATGTCGAACCGGAACAGGGCGATCTTGTTGAGGTTGGTGGCGAAGTGTTCGTGAATTCGAAGAGGCTCAGTGATGACGGCTCGCGCAGCCTCTGGTTGGTGCGCCGTGGTTGAGCTGGTCGAACCACTCTCCTGGCAGCTGGTCGAGTTCCTGCGCGATCGCGTGAAACTGATCCGTACCTCGGCCGGTTTCCGCACCGATATCGGCAGTGGGCTGATCGTGGTGGACGATGATGAGGTGAGCGAGGACGAATCCGAGCCCGCCACCGTCATCTCGGTCCCGCAACTCTCGCGTAGCGGCGGTAGTAGTGCCCAGGTCAGCTCCGATGCGGCAATCACCATCGAGTTCGAAGTGCCGCGCGGAAGTGGACAGGCGAATCCGAAGCTACTTGTGCACCGTGCCAGGCACGACTTGATCCGGGCACTGACCTTCAACCCCAAGCTGCTGCCGAAGGGCGTCACTGCGTTCGAGCTGGTTTCAACCCAGATGGCAACCCTGGAAGACGACGCAGGGCATACCGCCGTCGTCGCTCAGATCACCGCGCGGGCTGGTCTGACCGAGACCTTTGAGCCCGTCCCCAACCCGTAGGAGCAATACCATGGCACAGCCCAAAGTCCGCAAGTTCGCAGGCGATCTGCGTTTCTGGGAGTACGGCGCGAACGGCGCCCGCATTCCTGTCATCCCTGAGCCGGCCGACAAGTTCGGCAATCAGCCACTCGAACAGTCGTCGCTGACATTCAGCTACGAAGCTGGCGATTCGGTGGAGATCAAGAGCAAGCGCCGTGATGCGCGGTATCAGCAGATCATCCACAAGGACTCCAATCCCGGTGTCACCAGCGTCTCCATCACTGCGCTGGAGGTGCCGACCGCCATCCTGGCCCGCATGCTGTACGGCACACTGGTGTCCACGCAGGTCGCTGCCGGTACTGCCACCGACGTTTCCGTAATCGTGGGTAGCTTGGACACGCCGGTGAAGCTGCCGCACAACTTCCTCTTGGCCGATACCGAGCCGACTTTCAAGAAGGGCGCTGTCGACCTGGTCAAAGGCACGGACTACACCCTGGACTCGGTGCATGGCCTGCTGATCCCGAAGCCCGGCGGCGCACTGCAGGCCGGTGACACCGTGGTGGCCAACTACAAGTACGACGCGTACCTGGAAACGGCCATCAGCGGCGGCACCACCCCGAGCAAGTCGTTCCAGATCCTGGGCGACATGCAGGACCGCATCAGCGGCGACGAGGGCCTGCTGACGATCCCGAACGTCGACCTCACTGTGGATGGTGACGTGGACTGGTTCAGCGACGAGCCGATCCAGGTGACCCTGACCGGTCCGGTGATCTTCCAGTCCGGTGAGGCCGATCTCTACACCTTCAAGATTGCCGCGCAGTCGGCGGGCTGAGCGAGCTGGTGACCTTGGCAAGGGGAGGGCGCCCGTACGGCGCCCTCCCCGCATGAATCAGGAAGGGCTTAGTGGCATCCAATCGCGCCAACAACCTGCTCAAGTACTACGTCAGCGGTCGGCGGGCTAAAGGCTTCCACGGCCTGACCGACCTGGCCGGCGAGGTGCTGAACCGGTATGACCTTTCGGTTCAGCGGGCCTTTGTCGGTCTGCAGCGCCGTGCAGGGCCGGCCACCACGCAGGAGGTCCGGGCGTCCTACAACATCCGTGCTGCGGCCCTCCGCGGGAAATACCGCGTGGAGACGGGTGAACGGGGCTACAGCACCGGCAAGCGCAGCAGGGATGACTTCCTGTCGATCTGGGCCAGCACCCGGCAGATCTCGCTGATCGAGTTCGGTGGCCGCTGGGCTGGCAGGAAATCAAAGGGCGCGACGGCCAGCATCGGCCTAGGCGAATCAAAAACCTACGACGGCGCCTTCATCGCCACGATCAAGGGGCGCAAGGCCATCCGGGTGCGCAGCTGGGATCGGGCGCAGCAGAAGCGGTACGGCCGTGGGCCGGTTCGCATCCTGCGCGGGCCTAGCCCCTTCGAGATGCTCTCCGGCGCCGACGGTAACAGCCGCGCCCTCACCGCACGTGGCCGGCTGATGGACCGCCTGCACACCACCTACGTGACTGAACTGCGCCGCCAGTGGCGCATCAACGGAAATACCAATGGCTGATCGGCTGGAAGAAGCAATTCGGGTTGTCATTGAAACCCAGGGCCGCGAGGGTGTGGACGAACTGCGCGCGGCGTTCGGCGACCTGGGTGACGTATCGGTCGAGACGGCCGGCAAGGCCTCGAAACTGCTTGACTCTCTCACCGGGCTGAACGCCGCTGCAGCGAAGGCGGATGCCTTTGATGGCATGTTGACCGACCTGGCCGAGTTGGAACGGCAGTTTGGCGACAACCAGAAGGCCGCGCTTTCGCTCAGCCTCAGTATCGGCGAGATGGAGAAGCCCTCGCGCGAAGTGCTGGCGGCCCAGCGCGACTTGCGCAAGGAGGGTGAGCGGCTGCAGAAGGCACTTACCGAGCAGTGGGATGCGGTTGCCAAGGCTGATGACGAACTGTCCTCGCTTGGCGTCAACACCGCCAACCTGGCTGACCACCAGCAGCGCCTGCGTATCGAGGCAACCCGCAGCGCGGCGGCACTCACTGAGCAGGCGCGGGCCGCTGCGGCAGAGGCCGAGGCGGGGCGTCGGCGCAAGCAGCAGATCGAGGAAGGCGAGGCTGCCTTCCGCAAACAGGCCACCACCAGTAAGGCGGCGGCCAAATCGCTGGCCGAATACCGCGAGCGCGCCGCTGATGCTGCAGCCGGCAGCGGCGACCTGGCCTCGGCTACCGAGAGCACGGTCAGCTGGTTCGGTAAGCTGAAGGCTGTGGCTGCGGGTGCGATCGCGTTTGTCGGCCTGAACCGGGTGGTCGAGGGCATCAAGGCCATCGTGAAGGAAGGCAGCGACGCCGAGCAGGAGCTGGCGCAGCTGGAAGCTGCCTTGCACGCCACGGGGCGCACCAGTGAATTCACGGCGCAGAGCCTGGCCGCCATGCGGAAGGAGCTTCAGGGTGGGTTGTTTGACGATGGGGAAATCAGTGCAGCTCAGGTGCGCCTTCTGTCCTACAGCAACATCGTCGGTGAGCAGTTCCCGGCGGCGATGCAGATCACCATCGATCAGGCCCAGCGGTTGGGTATGTCGCTGGAGCAGTCGGCCGAGGTGGTGGGCAAGGCGCTGCAGACGCCGTCCAAGGCCATGGAGAGTCTGAGCAAGCAAGGCTTCACCCTGGATGACAGCCAGAAGGCCCTGATCAAGAGTCTGGAAGCGACGGGTCAGGTTGCGCAGGCACAGTCCATCATCTTGGACCTGCTTGCCGAGTCGTACGGCGGCGCGGCCGCAGCGGCGAAGGTGGGCACCATCGCCGGCCTGTGGAAGGCGGCCACTGATCGGTTCAAGGACTGGAAGCAGGAAGTCGCCGACCAGGGCGTCCTGACCTACTTCAAGGAACAGCTCACCACGCTTCTGGAAACGCTGGACCGTCTGGCCAAGGACGGTAGTCTCACCCGATGGGCCAGGCAGACGGCCCAGGCCATCATCACCATGGCCGAGGCGGTAAAAGGCACGACGCAGTTCGTATTCGAACATGTTCGTGTTATCGGAATGATGATTGCCGTATACGCCCAGTTCAAGATTGTTGGTGCATTGCTTCAGCTCAACGCATGGCGCTTGGCGTTGATCGCGACGACCCAGGCTCAACTTGCGAACAATGCAGCAGTTGCGACTGGTCGGCGGGGGATCAGCAGTTTCGGGGCGCTGCTAAGCAGTCTTCCGAAGACTATCAAGATCAATCTTCCTCTTCTATTCATATGGGCCGCGATTGAAGGGTTGAAGCGGCTGAAGATATTCACCGAGGACGTACTTCGTCACAACAGCACTGAGTTGAAGGCAGCGGGGGAGGCACAACGCGCCTACATCAGCCAAGTGCGTGATTCCGCGTTGCAACTCCGCCAGCAGGCGGTGTCCTTCATTGCTTACCGTGACGTGGTCATCAAGTCAGCCGAGGAAGTCACTAAGCTGGGAGAGGCAGAGCGGCTGGCCTATGAAAAGCGTCTGTCTGGACTTGAACAGTACCTGACCGCGCAGGAGGGCTTCCTGCTAATGCAGAAGAAGTCCGGTATGGCGACGGCAGAGCAGCTGCAGCAGTTGGGCCAGGTGACGCAGCAGCTGCTGGACGTCTCGACAGGTTTTGCAGCGCTGCGGACCGCTGTCCGGACGGCGTCCGACGCGATGAAGAACGGCATCGGCGGCGCGGCGCAGCTGGTTGTCCAGCAGCTGGAGGGGATTGATGGCAACGCCAAGCTGGCGGCCGAGTCCATCCGCAAGATGTTCTCCGGGCTCAATTTTGCCGATACGGCTAGCCTTGCCTCAGTAGGAGAAGCGCTGGGCTTCATCGCTACTCAGGGTGCTGTGGCCGAGCGGAACGTGCGCGATGGCCTTCTCGCTACGCTGCAGCAGTTGTCGGGTGAAGAGCTCGCCCGGTTCCAGGGTGCGACGCAGGCGGCGTTCAACTCGCTGCCACAGGGCGCTGTGAACGCTGCTGCGGTACTGCAGACCACTCTGCTTGCCGCGATGACCAAGCTGGGCGTCGCCTCGGGAAAGCTGGGGGTCGGCTTCACCCAGGCCGGCCGTGATGCTATCGCCGCATTCGGGGCAATTACCGAGAACGCGGTGGCGACCAGCGCCCAGATCGAGGCTGCCTTCAAGGCTGCGCTGGGCAACGTCGCCACGCTGGACGAGGCGCGCACTCTCGGCAATCTGCTGCAAGCAGCGGGCGAGCAGGGACGGGTCGGCTTCGATTCGGCGGCCCGCGCGGCTGCGGCGCTACGTGCGCGGCTTCGCGAGATCGAGGCGGGCCTGAACCCGCTGGCCGATGAATTCCAGCGTCTCGGTATTCAGTCGCAGCAGTCGCTGAATGCTGCACGCGACTCAGCCTGGGAAGCGTTCGAGACTATCCGCAAGGGGGCCTCCAGCGGGAAGGCCTCTGTTGATGACGTGCGCCGTGCGTTCCGCGCGTATGCCGATACCGCCAAGGCCGCTGTGGCCGACAGTGATGCATGGCGCCGGAACCAGGTGCAGTCGCAGCTGGATGTGCAGGGCGCCATCTACGAGACGGGTGACGCGTTGGGTGAACTCGGCACGAAGGGCGAGTCGGCTATGGGGCGCGTGGAGCAGGGAGCGCAGAAGGTCACGGGTGCGCTGAAGGAAGTCAAGCAGGCGTCTGATGAGGCGGGTAGTGGCGTGGAGCGGGTGGCTGCCGGCGCCGCTGCGGCTGGCGACAACCTCGGTAGCGCATCCACAGCTGCCCGTGGATTCTCCCTCAACATGGGAGAAATCTCCGACAAGACCCGAGAACTGTTGGGTCAAATGAACGGGCCGAACAGCCTGCAGCAGTTCGCGAACATCTGGAATTCTCTCTACAGGCAGCGTCAGGACCTGGCGAAGTACACGGAGGAACAGAAGAAGCTGCTGGACGGCATGGACGAGATTTCCGGCAAGCGGAAGGAGCTGGCCGAGCGCTTCGACTTGGTTGGAGCGGGTGAGCTGGATGCCATCGTTCAGCTCGAAAACCAGATCGAGTCCAAGCGATTGGAAAAGGAGAAAGCGGCACAGCAGGCTGCCCAAGAGCGCCGCAAGGCGGCGTTGGCCGAGGCCGAGGCGCAAGCCAAGGCCGATGCTTCTCGCATTCAAGCAGGCGATACGAAAGAGCAGGTTCTGACCATCGATTGGAAGGCTCCCAGCAAGGAAGTGGTAGCGGGCGCGACGGCGGCAGAAATCCAGCAGGCCGAGCGCATTGCAGGTCTGGTTGCCCCCATCGTGCTGCGAAAGATCGAGCGAAGCCGTGCGGTGTCGGTCAGGGGGGCGCGATGAGCCGAGTTGTCCTGGCCGGGGTTGAGCTTCCGGCAGATCTGCAATGGACGGACGAATTCACTGCTTGGCGCGTCGGGCAGCAGGTTCGTACCAGCCTGACCGGGGCGCTGATCGTCCAGGAGTCTGCGCGACAGGCCGGTCGGCCGATCACGTTGCAAACCACCCGGGATGGCCAGGCGTACGTCGGCCCGGTGCGGTTGGATGTGCTGCGCCAGCTGCAGGAGCTGAGCGGGCAGCTGCAGGTTGCCCCGTTGACGCTGATCCTGCCGGCGCACAACGGCGGTGACCGCACG